>NZ_DCXA01000187.1:3285-9591 GCF_002328915.1 Aquabacterium sp. UBA2148 | reverse complement strand
CGGCTGCTGCCGGCAGGGCAGCACGCTGAGTCGAACAGGCGCCCGGCCGGGAACCGGCCATGGGCACCCGCCGTTCAGCGCAGCCGAGCCAGGCCGTCCAGCATGCCCAGCACCTGCTCTGGCGCAGGGAAGTCCACTGTTCTCAGGGCCAGGCGACCACGCCGGTCGAACAGGTAGACCTGGCCTGTGTGCCGATCAGGCCCAGGTTGTGCCGACTTCAGGAAGTCGACCCAGGCATTGAGCGCCCGGATGTCCGGGCTGCCGGCCAGCCACCGGCCCCGACCTTCGCCATGGCGCTTGAGCCATTCGCTCAGCGCCTTGGGGGTGTCCACCAAGGGCTCCAGGCTCAGCGAAATCAACTGCACATCAGGGCGCGCCGCACCCAGGCGATCTCGCAAGGACGCGAACAAGGCGCCCTGAATGGGGCAGGTTGCGCTGCAGGTGGTGAACATCATCTGCAAGGCGGTGACCCGGCCTTCCAGCACATCGGCCAGCTGGCGCTGGCTGCCGTCTTGCCAGCGAACCGACAGCGCAGGGGGCGCCAGGGGCGGGTCGAGCCGGCCAGCGACCTGGTGCGCACACGCCAACCCGCCCAATGCGGAGCCAGCGGCGCCAACGACCAGACCGCGAATCAGCTGGCGGCGACCATGGTTCATGTCATCGCCTGGCATCGGGCCTCCCGGGCTGGCTCAGGTGCATCCACAGGGCCCGGCATTGCAGGTCGGTGACCTCGTAGCGCGGCATGGTCTGGTTGACGACGACCCAGGCGGGGTCGATGCCTTCGCGCAGCACACGGCAAAAGCTTTTCGCGTCGTAGCGGGACAGAGGCCCACCGCGACGCGCCTGCGGCTGAGTGAGCCAGTTGCGGTTCAGGGCCACCGCAAAGCGCTCGCTGGATGCACCGGCACCGTGGCAGTTGATGCAGGCCGCAGCGGCGGCAGGCAGGTCTTGAGCGTGACCCACCATGCGTGCCTGCAAGGGCACCTCGCCGTTGAACCAGCGCTGCCCGAGCTGGCGCAACTGCTCCTGGGGCGCCAGGCCGCAGGCCGTCAGCAACGCCCCCCCCCATCAGGACACAGGCCACGCTCATCCAGCGGGCTGGGCGACGCGACCGATGCATGGCAGCCCCCATCGTCACGGCAGGTAAAGCCGGTTGGTCGGGATGGCCGTGAAGGCCGTGGCACCCGGCTTCTGCCAGCTCAGGCGCAGCACCGCGCCACCCGTTTGCTCGTAGTAGTCGATGACGATGGTGTAGCGCTTGCCCGCCTCCAGGGTGATGGCGGCACTGGTGTCCGCCGTGGGCCCGTGTGCCGTCCAGTTGTTGATGACCTGCTGGCCGTTGACCGACACGCGCACGCCGTCGTCGGACAGGGTCTGGAAGCGGTAGACGCCACCCTCTTCGGCCTGCACCGTACCGGTCCACTTCACGACGAAGTTGTCGGCGTTGACGTTGCTGGCGGGGCGAGCGGTGCCCCAGTCGAAGTTGGGGTTCTCGGTGCGGGTGAGCACGAGCGAGGTGGTGCCGAACCAACCCTTGTTGTAGTACTGCCCACGCAGGCCGGTGCCGGTGCCTGCGGGCACCAAGGGTGTGACGGCTGGCTCGGTGCCGCCGATCTGGCGCACGAACTCGCTGACGTTGGCCAGGTCCGCCGCCGTGAGCGTCAGGCCCGAGTGGGCGCGCACCGCGTCGTCCACCGTCGCGGCGGAGCCATCGTGCAGGTAAGGCGCGGTGGCCCAAACGTCACGCAGGGTGGGCGTGTCCAGGCCACTGAGCGTGGCGTTCAGGCGTTTGCCGCTGCTGGGTTTGATCGTGCCGACGTTGCGCAACTGCCCTGCTGCGCTGTCCGTGAAGTCGGCACCGCCGTGGCAACTCACGCACTGGGCCGCGAAGACCGTGCGCCCCGCCGATGCCGATGCCGTCAGCTGCCCACCTGCTGCGCGCAAGGGGCTGGCGTCAAAGGTGTTGAGCGAAGACACGTAGGCCGCCAGCGCATCCAGGTCGGTGCTGACGCCGCTCTTGCGATCGCCCAGCGGCTGCGCACGCGTGCCGGTGTTGAACTGCGCATCGGTCATCAGGCCGGTGCCTTGCGCCAGAGAGCGGATCTGCCCCTCGAAGTCCTGAACCTCGTCGAAGTTGCCGCTCCAGTGCAGGCGCCCTTGCGCCCCGGCGCGGCCGCGCAGGCTGATGGTGTTGCGCAGACCTTCGCCCTGACCCGTGAGGTCCCAGGTGCGGCCATCGTGCCCGCCATCGTTGTGGCAGCTCGCGCAACTCATGTAGGCGTCTCGCGCCAGGCGCGGATCGCGTGCGTCATAGAACAGCTGCTTGCCCTTGAGCACCGTGGCGCTGAGCTTCTCGGTGCCGACGGCCGCCAGCAGGGCCACCTGCTCCGCAGTCGACTCACCCCGACGCAGCAGGCTCTCCAGCGAATAAACACCCACCGTGCGGTCCATGAAGTTGAGCACGAACAGGCGCAGGCCATCGGGCGAGAGCACCAGCGCCTGCGGTGCGCGGCCTGTGTCGAAGCGGAACAGCTCGCGTCGGCCCACAGGGTCCAGCACGGCCACCTGGCGACTCGTCTCCAGGGCCACGAACACCAGGGCGCCCGTCGGATGGTAGAGCGCCGCACTGGCCACCGACGCGTTGTCGTGGTCCACCCGCGCGGCGGCGTCTTCAGCCTGTGTCGTCAGGTCGATGCGCGACGAGATGGCGCGCACCGTGTTCTCGAAGTTCAGGTTCTGGCCATCGCGCAGGCTGCCGCGCAGGATGTTGTCCTGCTTGGAGGGCACCCAGGCCGAGCGGCCATCGGGCGACATCGCCGGAGCGGCCAGGTAGTTGGGCACGCCTCGGGCCGACACGGTGGTGTCGGGCTTGTCGCTGTGCTGCAGCACGATGGTGCGCAGCACGCCCATCGATGCGGGCGAGAGCACGTGCACCTCGGCGCCCTGCCGCGCGCCGCTGACCACGGTCTGGATCACGGCGGTGCCTTCGCCAGGCTGGGCCCGGGTGATGAAGCGCGTGACCAGCAACTGAGAGCGATCGGCCGACAAGGCCAGGTGACGAGGCGATCCGCCCACGTTGGCGGTGGCCAGGGTGGCGCCCGTCGGCGAGAGCTTGAGCACCTGCCCCACCGCCTCCAGGGTCACGTAGGCCTGCCCGTCGTCATCGAACACGATGCCATAAGGCGACGAAGCCGTGGGCAAGGCGATGGTGCGTACCAGCGCGCGGCTGCTGCCGTCGAGCACGGTGATGCTGGCGCTGCCACGGTTGACAACCCACACCTGTCCCGATGGCGCGATGGCCAGCGCGCGCGGCTGTGCGCCCACGGCCACCTCGGCCTGTCGCGACCAGGTCGTGCCATCGAACACCGACACGCTGTCGTTGTCGGGGTTGACGGCCCACAGGCGGCCGTCGCGCGGCGCCCAGGCCAGCGCACCCGAGCCCCTGGCTTGTGGCGCAGAAGGGTCACCCCCCACCACCTGCCAGAACTTCTTCGCGGCGGCGGACACACCATCTCCGCCGAGCACCGTCAGCGTGACCTCGTAGACACCTGCCTCGGCATAACGGTGGCTGACACTGGACTGATCGCTGTAGGCGGTCTCACCCGAGCCATCGCCAAACGACCACTTGTATTGGAAAGGACCCTGCCCGGTCACGGACGCGGTGAAGTCCGCCGAAGTGCCAGACACCACAGGCGCAACAGGCACCGAGGTGATCACGGGCGGCGCCCCCAGCACCGACCAGCCGAAGACGACCTGGCTGCTGGCACCACGGTTGTCCTGCGCCGTGACCGTCACCTCGTAGTTGCCGAGGCGGCTGGCCACACCACTGATCACGCCTGAGTTGGCGTTGATGGACATGCCTGGCGGCAAGCCGCTGGCGCTGAAGGTGATGGCGTCGCCGTCCGGGTCGGAACCCGTCACGGTCAGCATCGCCGCGTCGCCTTCGCGCACGGGCGGTGCCACGGGCGCGACCAGCGTGGGCGCGCGGTTGACCGTGGACAGGGCATTGAACTTCAGCTCCTTGGTGGCGGCCCAGTCACCGAGGTCACCCAGGTTGCCCTCGGACACGGGCGAGCCCCAGTTCACGCCGTCCTGACTGAGGTACACGCGGTAGCGGGCGACCGTGCCATTGCCCCCGCCCGAGCGAGGTGTGTAGCGCAAGCCCGTGACGCGCTGAGCCGAGCCCATGTCGACCACGATCCAGTGCGGGTGCACCGGGTTGGCGGCCTGCCATTGTGTGTGCCAGATGGTGCCCTCGTTGCCGTCGATGGCGTTGCCCACGGCCCCGTTTTCACCGGCCAGCTCCTGGCTGTCTGCCGACACCTTCCAACCCGTGCGTGGCATGACCTGCCCCGACTCGTTGAGCAAGTTGAGTTCGGCCATCGAAGTCCAGGCGTTGCCATTGCGCTCGGACAGGGCCTCGAACTTGAGGTAGCGCGCAGCCTGGATGCTGCCCACGCTCCACAGGAACTCGGTGCTGACGCTCGCCGCACCCTTGCTGGCAAAGAGCTTGACGTGCGAGCGCCCAACCGCCGTGGCCGTGCCGCTGATGCGACCGGTGGCCGCATCGATGCTCACGCCTTCCGGCAGCCCTGTGGCGCGGTAGGTGACGGTGCCGCCACCGTCCACCGTGACAGCGGGCTGCAGGCTCACCGCCGCACCCAGCAGGGTGGTCTGGTCTGCGATCGGGGTGATCACCGGCGCACCCGTGCCATGAACACGAACGACCTTGGCCACCGAGGGCACACCGTCGTCGTTGAGCGCGAACAGCATCCAGTAGCCGGGCAGCGCCCAGCCAGGGTTGGAGGGCACGTCCACTTCGTAGAGCTGCCCACCCATGGGCCGGAAGTTCAGCGACAGGCGTCGCTGGTCGTTGTTGACCGTGTGCGTGGTCGAGCTCATGCGCACCAGGGCGAACGAACTCACGTCGCTGTCGAGCTGCACCTGAATGCGCGTGCCGTACACCACCTCGTCGGGCGCACTGCGGATGACCGGGCGCACGGCGGGCTGGCCGTCGCGGGTGAACAGGTAGTTGGGGCTGAGGATCTGGTAGTCGGCGTGGTTGGCCGCGCAGCCCTGGCCACACAAGCCACCACCGGCCGACAGCACGCGCGCGTCGGGCAGCAGCAAGGCCACGCTGTGGTAGTTGCGGGGCACGCTCATCGCCGGCAGCGGCGTGAAGGTTTCCGTGACCGGGTCGAACAGCTCAGGCACCAGCACCGAGTTGTTGTCGGAAAAACCCACCGCGTAGGTCTGCCCGCCGATGATCACCACCTGCCCATTGGGCAGCACCACCGAGTTGTGAAAGGCCCGGCGATAGGCCATGGGCGCGAGCTTGCGCACCGACACACCCGCGTTGATGTCGATGACGTAGCTGTTGGCGTTGGCGTTGACCGCGTCGTAGCCCGGCCCGCCGCCCACTTTGAGGATGCGGCCCGTGTCGAACATCACCGCGTTGCCGCTGACGCTGAACTCGTCGTCGCCCCGGCGTGCGGCGAACGTCACGCTGCCATTGCCCTGGGTGTCGATCCAGTGCATGTCCACACCCGTGCCGGCATGGAAGACCTTGCCGTTGCCAGCCGGCAGCAGCCAGAAATGGCTGTCACCGCCAAACGCTCGGGACGGGTCATTCGACAGGAACGGGTCGATCGGCACACCCGTCAGGCGGCGCCAGCCCTGCCCGTCCTTCCAGACCTCACCATGCTTGCCGCCCGTGCCACCGCTCCAGGAGCCGCCCAAGGTGAACACCGAGCCATCGGCCAGCAGCGTGTTGGCGTTGTAGCCGCGCGGAATGACCATGGCCGGGCCACGCGTCCAGCTGTTGGTGCGGCTGTCGTAGATGCTGGTGGCCTGGGTGCTGATGCCACCGTTGATCAGCAGGCGCCCGTCGGCCAGGTTGGTGGTGCCAGGGCAGAACATGTCGTGCTGCGTTTCGGTGACCAGGCGCTCGGTGGCCTGTCCCGTCACCAGGTCCAGCAAGGCCGTGTAGGTCTGCGAGCCGCTGGAAAAGCCAAAGCGGTCTTCAGCAGACCACAGCAGCACCTTGCCGTCAGGCAGGTTGGCCGCCGACACCGGAACGATGGGCAAGGTCTGCACCGCATCCCAACGCGCCACCGACACGGGCGAGACCGCCAGGATGGACTCCCGCTCTTTGGGCACCGCCTGCAACTGCCCGCCCGATTGAGCAGCCGGGGCGTCGCCGTTGCCGCCACCACCACACCCAGCGAGCAACGCGACCAACGCCACCGAGCCCAAATGCCATGCTGTTTTCATTTGCGATTTGCGGGCCCGCGCAAATCGCCGCGA
>NZ_DCXA01000187.1:2900-3167 GCF_002328915.1 Aquabacterium sp. UBA2148 | reverse complement strand
ACCCCAGGTTCAAGGGGCGCGTCGCCCAAAACCCCTGCATGCCGGGGGGGGCAAAGTCAGTGTGCTTGATGGAGTCCGTTTACCAGCAAGGCGATCATGATCAGGCCCACGGCCAACCAGACCAGCTGCAGCACGGTGTCGCGCGCGGTCAAGCGCTTTTGCAATTGCGGGATCAGATCGGCCACCGCCACGTACACAAAGCTGCTCGCGGCGATCACCATCAGGTAAGGCAGCAAGTGCTGCCACGGCTCGATGAGGAAGTAGCCC
>NZ_DCXA01000187.1:2183-2842 GCF_002328915.1 Aquabacterium sp. UBA2148 | reverse complement strand
GGCTCGATGAGGAAGTAGCCCAACACGCCCCCCACCACGGCCGCCAGACCCGACAGCAGGTTGTAGACCAGCGCGCGGGTGCGCGAGAAGCCCGCATTGATCAGCACGATGTAGTCGCCCACCTCCTGCGGGATCTCGTGCGCGATGACCGCCATGGCGGTGACCGCACCGACGTGCGTGTCAACCAGGAAAGCCGCCGCGATCAGCACGCCATCGCAGAAGTTGTGGATGCTGTCGCCCACCAGCACGCTCCAGCCCCCGCGACCCGCCTGCTCGGCATCGAAACCGTGGTGGTGGTGGTGGTCATCGTGCTCGTGATGGTGCCCGTGGCGGTACAGCTCGGCTTTTTCCAGCAGGAAGAAGAACATCAGGCCGCCCAGCAAGGTCAGGAACAGCGCATGCGGCTCGACGTGCGACTCGAATGCCTCGGGCAGCACGTGCAGCAAGGCCGTGCCCAGCAGCACGCCGGTGGACAGGCTCACGAGGTGGCGAACGATCAGGCCCAGCAACGGGGCCGACAAGGCCGCAGCCAGCAAAACGGAAACCAGGCCGCCGAACAACGTGGCGGCCATGATGTAAGTCAGGGTCATGTGATCATCTTAGCAACCGTGTCAAACCCACCCGGGCTGTCATCGGGCGATGCGAGATAAGCGGCCACA
>NZ_DCXA01000187.1:436-2093 GCF_002328915.1 Aquabacterium sp. UBA2148 | reverse complement strand
ATAAGCGGCCACAATAGGGCCCCATGAACCTCGCACCGCGCAACGTGGCCAGCAAGAGCCAGGCCAAAGCCACCACCGGGACCAGCCCGACCAGCCGCCCCACCGACCTGCTCGCGGCCATCGACATGGGCTCGAACAGCTTCCGCCTGGAGATCGCCCAGGTCAGCAAAGGCAAGTACAAGCGCATCGACTACCTCAAGGAGACGGTGCGCCTGGGCGCCGGCCTGGACAGCCGGGGCATGCTGACCGAAGAAGCCACCCAGCGCGGCCTGGCGTGCCTGGCCACTTTCGCCCAGCGCCTCAAAGGCTTCGAGCCCTGGCAAGTGCGCGCCGTGGCCACGCAAACGCTGCGCGAAGCCCGCAACCGCGACGCCTTCCTGCAGCGTGGCAACCGCGTGCTGGGCAGTCCGATCGAGGTCATCTCCGGCCGCGAAGAAGCCCGCTTGATCTACCAGGGCGTCTCGCGCCTGCAACCCAGCGAGCTGCCGCGCCTGGTCATCGACATCGGCGGGCGCTCGACCGAGATGATCCTGGGCACTGGCCGCAGCGCACGCCAGGTCGAGTCCTTCGCGGTGGGCAGCGTCAGCCTGTCGATGCAGCACTTCCCACAAGGCAGCTACACGGCCGAGAATTTCCGTGCGGCCCAGATCGTTGCTGGCGCCGAACTCGAAGAAGCGCTCACCCTGTTCCCGCGCGAGGCCTGGACCGAGGCCCTGGGTTCGTCCGGCACGGTGGGCGCCGTGGCGCAGATCCTGACAGCCAACGGCATCACCGACGGCAGCATCACACCCGAGGGCCTGCGCTGGTGCATCGAGCGCTGCCTGGAAGCGGGCAACGCCGAGAACCTCACCCTGCCCGGCCTCAAGCCCGAGCGCAAGGCCGTGCTCGGTGGCGGCCTGAGCATCCTCTACACGCTCTCGCAGCACTTCGACATCGAGGTCATGCGCCCTGCACGTGGCGCCTTGCGCCAGGGCGTCATCTTCGATCTGGACGACCGCATCGAGGCCACGCGAGACCACCGCCAGCCCGACCCGCGCGACACCTCGGTGCGCGAGCTGCAGAGGCGCTTTCAGGTCGATGTGGCCCAGGCGGCGCGCGTGAGCCAGCGAGCGCTGTCCCTCTGGCAAGGCCTGGCCGAGCCGCAAGCCAGCGCCGACGGCGAGCACACGCGCGAGCTGGCTTGGGCCGCCGCCCTGCACGAGATCGGCATGATGGTCTCTCACCACGACCACCACCGCCACAGCGCGTACCTGCTCGGTCACGTCGACGCGTCAGGCTACTCGCAGTCGCAGTTGCGTCGCCTGGCCACCCTGGCCCTGGGACAGCGCGGTGAGCTGATCAAGCTCGCAGAGCACAAGCACGACACGGTGCTGATGTCGCAGGTGCTGTGCCTGCGCCTGGCCATCATCCTGCATCACGCGCGCATGGAGCTGCCCGAGCAGGTGGCATCGCTGCAACCGGCCCGCTCCGGCAAGGTCAAGCTGGTGTTGGCACGCAGCTGGGCCCTGCAACACCCGCGCACCTTGCACCTGCTCGACGACGAGATCAGGCGCTGGGCCGGTCAGGGCGACCGGGCGCTGGAAGTGACCCTGGGCAAGGGCTGAGGCCGACGCCGACGCTGGGCCACAGCCAGGCATGCGGACCGAGGCGCTTGCTC
>NZ_DCXA01000187.1:0-367 GCF_002328915.1 Aquabacterium sp. UBA2148 | reverse complement strand
CATGCGGACCGAGGCGCTTGCTCGCACGAGCCCTCGCCGCAGCGCCCCCTCAGTGCCCGCGCAGACCCGTCAAGAACACGCCGGCCAGCGCCACGACCAGACCGATGAAGCTGACCGCCAACAGCCACACCAGGGGCTGGCGCCACAGCGCAGGCCGCTGCGCATGGCGCGGTGCGACGGCCTCGGAGGCCACAGGCCGGCTGCCATCGACGCCGTCCAACCAGTCGCGCAGCGCGTGCGACAGGCGGCGCGCAGAACGAAAACGCTGATCGATGTCGCGGTGCATCGCATGGGCCACGATGTCCGACAGCGCGCGTGGGATCTCGGGGTTGACCTCGTGCACCGGCTTGACAGGCTGGTGCAACAC
>NZ_DCXA01000188.1:10080-12926 GCF_002328915.1 Aquabacterium sp. UBA2148 | reverse complement strand
GTGGGCCACACCGAAGGAGTTGGTGTGTGGCTCTTGCACGTCGAGCGTGATCTCGGCCTCGCCATCGGCGAAGCGCTGCAACTCGGCGCCGATGCCAACGAGGAACGGAATGTGGACCGGGAACGGGATGGCCATGGTGGGGTGCCCGTGTTGGGGTGCCGTGGGTGCAGAGGGTGTGATGCGGCGCGCGAGCTTCAGCCGCCCACCACGGCGCTCACGCCGCCGTCGACCGCCAGCACCTGTCCGGTGATGTGCTTGCCCGCGTCCGATGCGAACAGCAGCGTCGCACCCTTGAGGTCCTCGTCGTCACCGAGGCGCTGCAGCGGCGCGCTGGCGGCCAGCCGATCTTCACCCACCGCAGCCAGCGTGCCGGCGGTCATCTTGCTGGGGAAGAAGCCAGGCGCGAGCGCGTTGACGCGGATGCCGAGGTGGCCCCACTCGCAGGCCAGCGCCTTGGTGAAGTTCACCACCGCGCCCTTGCTGGTGTTGTAGGCGATCGTCTGCATGAACGGGTGGTTGCCGCCCAGGCCCGCGATGGAAGCGACGTTGATGATGCGGCCCTGCTTGCGCGGGATCATGCTGGCCTTGCCGATGGCTTGCGACAGCAGGAAGTAGCCGCGCACATTGAGGTTCATCACCTTGTCCCAGGCTTCGAGCGGGTACTCGGCTGCGGGCGCACCCCAGGTGGCGCCGGCGTTGTTGACGAGGATGTCCACGTCGCCCACGCGCTCGAGCGTCTCATCGGCCAGGCGCTGGATGTCATCCGGGTTGCCCGCGTCGGCGGCGATCCAGCGCGCGTCGATGCCCGCATCCTGCAAGGCCATCACGGCTTGTTCGAGGTCAGCGGCCTTGCGCGAGCTGATCACCACCTTGGCACCGGCCTCGCCCAGGGCATGGGCCATCTGCAGGCCCAGGCCGCGCGAGCCGCCGGTGATCAGGGCCGTCTTGCCCGTGAGGTCGAAGAGTTGCTGAACGATGCGGGGGGCGGTCATGGCAGCGGCCTTCTTTCGGATCAGACGAGGTAATCAAGCACGTGGCGCGTGGCCGCCATCTGGCGGATCTGCGCGACCACGCCCTGGTGGTGCGGGTGCGGCACGTAGGCGGCCAGCGCGGCTGCGTCTTCGAAGGTCGAAACCAGCACCACGTCGCAGTTGGCTTCGAGCCCCTCGGCCTTGATGCCGACGTCGAATTCGTGCATGCCGGGCACCAGGCCCTTGCAGCTGTCGAGCAAGGCCTTGACCTGGGGCGCGTCGGTCGGGTCTTTGAGGGTCCACATGACGATGTGTCGCAGCATGGTGTGCGGTGCTTTCTTTTTGAAGATCAAAGGTGAATCAGAACCAATCGGCTTCTGCCTGCGCGCAGGTCAGGTCACGGCGCGAGACCACGCCCAGCCAGGCGTCGATCTTGGGCAGCTCGTAGGCGAAGAAGTAGTCGGTGGCGGCCAGCTTGCCCTTGAGGAAACCCGGGCCCAGCGGCGACGCGTCCCACTGACCTTGCGCTTGCGCGGCCTTGGCGGCCAGCCCCAGCTCCAGCCAGATCCAGGCCAGCACCGTGTGGCCGAAGGCCTGAAGGTAAGGCGTCGCATTGGCCAGAGCCTCTTCGGGCACGCCGGTGGACCAGGCCGCCTTGGTGGTGGCGCCCACCTTCTGCAGGGCCTGGGCCAGCGCATTCGCGTGCTCGGCCAGGCCGTTCACATGGCCCGCCTTCTGGATGGTTTCGCTGATGCGCTCGGCCAGCACGCTCAGGGCCTTGCCGCCGTTCATCACCACCTTGCGGCCCAGCAGGTCCAGCCCCTGGATGCCGTGCGTGCCTTCGTGGATCATGTTGAGGCGGTTGTCGCGCCAGTGCTGCTCCACGGGATAGTCGCGCGTGTAGCCGTAACCGCCCAGGATCTGGATGGCCAGCGAGTTGGCTTCCTGTGCCCATTCGCTGGGCCAGCTCTTGGCAATGGGGGTGAGCAGCTCCAGCAGCAGGCCGGCCTTCTCGGCCTCTCCGCCGCTGCCCGTGTGCTGGTCGTCCACCAGTTGCGCGCACAACAGGCCCAGGGCCAGGCCACCTTCGGCGATCGCCTTTTGCATCATCAGCATGCGCTTGACGTCGGTGTGGCCAATGATGGGCACCTGCGGCGCGCTGTGGTCCTTGCCGCCCGCGCCCATGTGGCGCCCTTGCGGGCGGTCTTTGGCGTATTGCAGCGAGTACTCGTAGCCAGCGTAGCCCAGCATGGTCGCGCCCACGCCCACGCTGATGCGGGCCTCGTTCATCAGCGTGAACATGCACTTGAGGCCCTCGCCCTCCTTGCCGATCAGGTAGCCCACCGCGCCGGCCTCACCGTTGACGGGGAACTTGCCTTCACCGAAGTTCAGCAGGGTGTTGACGGTGCCGCGGTAGCCGCACTTGTGGTTCAAGCCCGCCAGGGCCACGTCGTTGCGCTGCGACGTGATCGAGCCATCTGCCTTGACCAGCTTGCGCGGCACGATGAACAGCGAGATGCCTTTGACGCCGGACACCGGCTTGCCATCAGGCCCCGGGATCTTGGCCAACACCAGGTGGACGATGTTCTCGCCCATCTCGTGCTCGCCGCCCGAGATCCACATCTTGTTGCCCTTGAGGCGGTAACGCTTGCCCAGCGGGTCCACAAGCCAGTCGACACCCGTGCCATCGCCCTTCACGTCGGGCACGGCGCGCGTGGAGATGTCGGACAAGCTGGAGCCGGCCTGCGGCTCGCTCAGGCACATGGTGCCGAAGGTGCGGCCTTCGAAGCCACCCTTGGCGAACACCTCGATCTGTTTGGGCGTGCCATGCGCGAGGATGGTGTTGGCGTTGCCGCGCGTGAGCATCGGGTACGC
>NZ_DCXA01000188.1:5867-9996 GCF_002328915.1 Aquabacterium sp. UBA2148 | reverse complement strand
GCGTGAGCATCGGGTACGCGGCCAGCGACACGCTGGCCTTGTAGAAAAAGCTCATCGAGGCGATCTCGACCACCGTGGGCAGTTGCATGCCACCGAGTTCAACGTCCTTGCTGGCGGCCATCAGGCCGGCCTCGTTGAAGGCGGCCATCGCCACGGGTGTTTCCTTGGGCAGCGTCACGGTGACGCCGTCGAAGGTCGGCTCGTGTTCGTCGGTCAGGCGGTTGATGGGAGCGAACTGCTCGTTGGCGATTTTTTCGCTGAGGTCGAGCACGGCGTCGAAGGTCTCGCGGCTGTGCTCGGCATGGCGCTCGCGCTGGCACAGGGTCTCGGCCTTGAGCCAGTCGTGCAGCAGGAAGTCAACGGTGGCGCGGTGGGTCATGGTTCGGCTCTTGGGAACTTCGTGGGAACGGGTTGAACAGGTTGACGGGGACAGATGGCGAGGCGCTCACGCCCCCTGATCGCCATGGGGCGCCTGCACGGCGGCCGTCAGCGCCCCGTGAAAACGGCCTCTCGCCGTTCGATGAAGGAGCGAACGCCCTCGGCTGCGTCTTCGCTTTGCATCACCGGCAGCATCTCCTTGAACAGGTGCTGGGCTGCCACAGCATCGCCCTCGTGCATCGCCAGGCGGCTGGACTTCAGGATGTTCTGCACGCCCAGCGGCGCAGCCTTGGCGATCTGCTCGGCGATCTCGCGGGCCCTGGCGAGTTGCTGCCCAGCGGGCACCACCTCTTGCACCAAGCCAGTTCGCAAGGCTTCATCTGCATACCAGAAATCACCCGTCAGCAAGTAGCGCTGAGCGGCACCCCAGCCCATCTGCTTGGGCAGGCGCAGCGTGGCCCCAGCACACGGGAAGATGCCGCGCTTGACCTCGAGCATCGCAAAGCGCGTGTCGTCAGCGGCGACCCGCACTTCGGTGTTGAGCAGGATCTCGACACCCCAGGTGAAGCAGTTGCCCTGCACCGCCATGACGATGGGCTTGCGGTGGCGCTCGCCGAACAGGCCGAAGGGGTCGACCTCACCGGCAGGCACCTCGAAGCCCTTGCCATTGCCGAAGATGGGCGCCCACTTGTCCAGCTCGACGCCAGAGGTGAAGTGCTTGCCATCGCCGTGCAGCAGGGCCACGCGCAGCTCGGGGTTGCGATTGAGTTCACCCAGCGCACGCGCCAGGTCCAGGTACATCTCAGGCGACAAGGCGTTGTGCTTGTCGGCCCGGTTGACCTGGATCTCCAGGATGTGGCCGTTGACCAGGGTTTCGATGTGCGCCATGGCGGGCTCCTTGCCGTTTCAGGAAAAAGCGATCAATCAGCCCGTGAACCCCTTGCCCTCGGCTGCCAGCTTGGCCAGCAGCGGCGCAGGCGTCCAGAACGCGGGGTCGGAGCCGCCGTTCGAAGCAAAGCCCTTCATCAGCTCGATCACCTTGGGCAGGCCCAGCATGTCGGCGTAGAGCATCGGGCCACCGCGATAGACCGGGAAGCCATAGCCCGTGAGGTAAACCATGTCGATGTCCGAAGCCTTCGAGGCGATGCCCTCCTCCAGAATCAGGGCGCCCTCGTTGACCATGGCCAGCACCAGACGCTGCACGATCTCGTCGTCGCTGATCTGGCGGGGCGTGACGCCCTTGTCAGCGCGCACCTTGTCGATGCAGCCTTGCACCTCGGCCGAGGGGATGGGCTCGCGCTTGCCGGCTTCGTAGTCGTACCAGCCCTTGCCCACCTTCTGGCCGAAGCGGCCGAGCTCACAGATGGCGTCGCCCACCGGGCTGTAGATGACGTCAGGGCGCTCGACCTTGCGGCGCTTGCGGATGGCAAAGCCGATGTCGTTGCCCGCCAGGTCGCCCACGCGGAAGGGGCCCATGGCGAAGCCGAAGGCCTCAGCGGCCTTGTCCACCTGCTGCACCGTGGCGCCCTCTTCCACCAGGAAGAAGCCCTGGCGCACGTACTGCTCAAACATGCGGTTGCCGATGAAGCCATCGCACACGCCCGAGACCACGGCGACCTTCTTGATCTTCTTGGCCACGGCCATCACGGTGGCCATCACGTCCTTGGCGGTGTGCTTGCTGCGCACCACTTCGAGCAGGCGCATCACGTTGGCCGGGCTGAAGAAGTGCAGGCCCACCACGTCGGCGGGGCGCTTGGTCACTTCGGCGATCTTGTCCACGTCCAGCGTCGAGGTGTTGGACGCCAGGATGGCGCCGGGCTTCATCACGGCATCCAGCTTGGTGAAGACCTGCGACTTCACGCCGAAGTCCTCGAACACAGCCTCGATCACCATGTCGGCCTGGGCGATGTCGTCGTAGCTGAGCGTCGTGCTCAGCAGGCTCATGCGCTGCTCGTACTTGTCCTGCGCCAGCTTGCCCTTGGCCACTTGCGCCTCGTAGTTCTTGCGGATGGTGCCCACGCCGCGGTCGATGGCTTCCTGCTTCATCTCCAGCAGCTTGACCGGGATGCCGGCGTTGAGGAAGCACATGGTGATGCCGCCGCCCATGGTGCCAGCACCGATCACAGCCACCTGCTTGATGTCGCGCAGCGGGGTGTCGGCGGGCACATCGGGGATCTTGCTGGCAGCGCGCTCGCCGAAGAACGAATGGCGCAGGGCACGGGCCTGGTCACCGGTCACCAGGCCTTCGAAGACCTCGCGCTCGAACTGGATGCCTGCGTCCAGGCCCAGCTGGGTGGCGGCTTCGACGCAGTCCACGCAGCGCTGCGGGGCGATCAGGTTCTTGCGGGACTTGGCCAGCTCGGCGCGGGCCTTGTTGAAGGCATCGGCATCGGCAGGAGCTGCCACCTTCAGGTCGCGCACGGAAGGCAGCGGGCGCACACCGGCAACGTCCTTGGCAAAAGCGATGGCAGCGGGCAGCAGCTCGCCATCGACCAGCTTGTCGAACAGCTTCTGGCCCGGCGCAGCAGCCAGCTTCTCGGACATCACCGAGGCGCCGGTGGTGATCATTTGCAGGGCGGTCTCGACACCCAGCACGCGCGGCAAGCGCTGCGTGCCGCCGGCACCCGGCACGATGCCGATGTTCACCTCGGGCAGCGCGATCTGCGTGCCCTTGGCCACCACACGGAAATGGCAGCCCAGGGCCAGCTCGAGCCCACCGCCCATGGCCACGCCATGGATGGCGGCGACAACGGGCTTGGCCGAACGCTCGACCGCTTCGATGGTGACGTGCAGGTTGGGTTCGGCAAAAGCCTTCGGGCTGCCGAACTCGCGGATGTCCGCGCCGCCGCAGAACACCTTGCCCGAGCCGATGATCACCACTGCCTGCACGGCGGCGTCGGCCTGAGCCTTCTGGATGCCATCCACGATGCCTGCCCGGGTGCTTTGACCCAGGCCGTTGACAGGGGGGTTGTCCAGGGAGATGACGGCCACGCCGTCGGTGACTTGGTAGGTAGCGCTCATGGCAATGTCGGTGAGTGAATTGAAAACACGCGCACACCGCCCCTGCCCCGGCTGGGAGAAGAAGGCTGGCGGCGTCCGCACAGCAATCCGCAATTCTGACAATGGATCTTGTAAGAATTGAGCTAGATTCTGACACAGCTCGAGAAGCCTTGCTCGGTGCCCTTGCGCGCCGAACCACAAGCCTCGCACAACCACTTCCGTTTCGGCACCTCGGTTTGTCCGGTTGACCTCTGCGGGCCGATGTCGGGCATGCCTGACGACAGGGCTGTCGCAGCTGATTTCTTGCAGCCCTGATCGCTTTCTCAAAGCGCTAATTCGTCATCGCGAATCGCCGCGCATGCACCGAGGTCCGATCAGATCAGGGCGCCCCAAACCGCCCCTTTGCACCCTGCCGTCAGGGTCTGAGACGCATCCGCGCCTCGATCGCCTTCAACGCACCGCAAGGAAACCACCGACATGTCCAAGTACCTCAAGGGCTGGCTGATGCCAGCACTGGGCGCCTTCTTCTTCCTCACCCTGCTGCAAGGCGGTTGGTGGATGTGGGCCCCATTTGCAGCCGCCATCGTGTTCTTCATCGGCGCCGATGCGCTGCTGCCGCGTGACCTGTCAGAGCCACCGCGCATGCAGTTCGCAGCCCTGCTGAACCTGCCGCTCTACCTGATGCTGCCCCTGTTGGCGCTGTTGAATTTCACGGTGCTGTGGATGTTCGGCTCGGGCGACTTCCTGGGTT
>NZ_DCXA01000188.1:2930-5767 GCF_002328915.1 Aquabacterium sp. UBA2148 | reverse complement strand
GGCGCCTGGATGAAGGAGCACGCCGACCTGGACCTGTTCGCCGGCCGCGAAGCCACCACGCACTGGGTGCAATGGGCCGGCTGCATCATCACCGTGGGCCTGATGAACGCCGTGGGCGGCACCGTCACCGGTCACGAGTTGACCCACCGCACGGGCAGCGCGTTCGACCTGTTCATGGGCCGCTGGATGCTGGCCTTCACCTGCGACACCTCGTTCGCCATCGAACACGTCTACGGCCACCACGTGCAAGTGGGCACCAATGCCGACGCTGCCACGGCGCGTCGCGGCGAGAGCTTCTACAAGTTCACCGTGCGCTCGACCATCATGAGCTACGTGCACGCCTACCAGGTCGAGCGCGCTCGCCTCAAGAAGATCGGCAAGTCGGTGTGGAACCCGTTTGCCAGCCCCTTCCTGCGCGGCAACCTCGAAAACATCGCGCTCTTCGTGGCGGCCTACGCGATCGCAGGCTGGCCCGGCGTGGGGTTCTGGGCGCTCATTGCGTTCGTCGGCAAGCAGTACCTGGAGATCACCAATTACTTCGAGCACTACGGCCTGGTGCGCGTGCCCGGTGAGCCGGTCCAGCCTCGCCACTCCTGGAACTCGAACCACTGGGCGAGCACCAACGTGCTGTTCAGCCTGGCGCGCCACTCGCACCACCACGCCGAAGGCGAAGCCCCCTACTGGACGCTCTCTGCCTACCCGAACGCACCCATGCTGCCCAATGGCTACCTGTCGATGCTGCTGATCGCCCTGGTGCCACCGTTGTTCAAGAAGATGATGACCCCGGCCTTGAACGAATGGGATGAGCAGCACGCCTCGCCCGCAGAGCGCAAGCTGGCCAAACAAGCCAGCCAGCAAAGCGGCATGTCGGGCTTGAAGATCGCCCAGGCCAAGCTGAGCTGAGCCCCACGTCCACCACTCCCAGGAGCGGCCCAGCCGAAAGTGGCATGGGTCGCTGCGGTTTCAATCCGACAAGGCCATCCCGTGTTCGAACGATTCTTCCGACGCAGCCCCAGCGAGTTTCAGCTGCAGGTCAACCCGACAGGCGCGCCCATCACCGCTGCAGCCAAAGACAGCTTGTTGCTGACCGCCCTGCAAAACGGCATTGCGTTCCCGCACAACTGCCGGGTCGGTGGTTGCGGTGAATGCAAATGCCGACTGGTCTCAGGCAAGGTCAAAGAGCTCACCGACAAGACCTACCTGCTGTCTGCCGAAGAACTCCAGCAGAACTACATCCTCGCCTGTCAGAGCCAGCCACGCTCGGACGTGGTGATCGAGGTCAAGCTGCGCGAGCAGGCCACCGCCCACCCGGTCACCGAGACCCGTGGCCGGATCACGGGCAGCCGCGCACTGACCCACGACATCCTTCACCTCAGCATCGAGACCGAACAGGCGCTGCCCCACTCAGCGGGCCAGTACGTCGACATCGCGCTGCCAGCGGCCGCAGGCGGCACCGGCAAGGAAGTGCGCAGCTACTCGTTCGCGCGCGCGCCAGTCGGCGCCACGCCCACCCTGCTGGATTTCTGGATCCGCAAGGTGCCGGGTGGGGCCTTCACCGAGTGGCTGTTCGCGCAAGACAGGACGGGGGAGAGCTTGAGCCTGATCGGCCCACACGGCAGCTTCGCCTTGCGTCCCGACGTGGGGCCGATCGTGTGCATCGCAGGCGGCAGTGGCTTGGCGCCAATCCAGGCGATCCTCGAGCAAGCCATCCGCGACAAGCAAGCCATGCGACCGCTGGTCATCGTGATGGGCGCCAGGACCCAGGCAGATGTGTACGGCCTGGACGCCATCGACCAGATCCGTCGCGCCTGGAGCGGGCGGTTTCACTTCGAGGCCATCCTGTCGGCAGAGCCCGAAGGCAGCAGCTGGCAGGGCAAACGGGGCCTGGTCAACGAGCACCTGCCCGCCCTGCTGGGCGAGCGCATGGCCGAGCACAGCGCTTACCTGTGTGGCCCGCCCGCGATGATCGATGCCTGCGTCAGCGCCTTGCAGAACGGGGGCGTTGCCGCCACCCGCATCCACTTCGACAAGTTCCTCGACCGCAGCAACACCCCGGCCCTGCGTTGAGGCAGGCCGGAGCGCTGCAAACGGTCAGACCTCGAGCCACTCGCGCCGCACGTACTTGTCGGCGCGGAGTTCGTCCGGCGTGCCGTGGAAGACGACCTCGCCGTGGCCCATCACGTAGCAACGCTGCGAGATGTCGAGCGCGATGGTGAGCTTCTGCTCGACCAGCAGCACGCCCAGGCCGCGCTTTTTCAGCTCCTTGAGGTACTCGCCCACCAGCTCGACGATCTTGGGCGCCAGGCCTTCGGTCGGCTCGTCGATCATGATCAGGTCGGGGTCGCCCATGAGCGTGCGGCACAAGGTCAGCATCTGCTGCTCACCCCCCGACATCACGCCGGCCTCGGTGTGCTGGCGCTCCTTGAGGCGCGGGAACATCTGGTACATGTCGTCCAGGCTCCAGCGTCCCTTCTTGCGCCCCGACTGCTGACCCAGCAGCAGGTTCTGCTCCACCGTCAGCTTGGGGAAGACGTCGCGGCTCTCGGGCACGTAGCCGATGCCATGGCGGGCGATGTCGTAGGGCTTGGTGCCCAGCATTTCCTTGTCCTGCCACTTGATAGAGCCATGACCATCGACCAGGCCCATGATGGCCTTGATGGTGGTCGATCGGCCAGAGCCGTTGCGACCCAGCAGGCTGACGATCTCGCCAGGTTTGACCTCCATGTCGACGCCGTGGAGGATGTGGCTCTTGCCGTAGAAAGCGTGCAGGTTTTCGATCTTCAACATGTCTCAGGCTCCTGCGGCAGACGTGGTCGCTTCGGCGGCTTGCGCCTCGG
>NZ_DCXA01000188.1:0-2872 GCF_002328915.1 Aquabacterium sp. UBA2148 | reverse complement strand
GCTTCGGCGGCTTGCGCCTCGGCGCGCTGGCTCTCGGCCAGCACCGATCCCAGGTAGGCTTCCTTGACGCGGTCGTTGGCGCGCACGTTCTCGGGGGTGTCGAAGGCGATCACCTCGCCATAGACCAGCACCGCGATGCGGTCGGCCAGGCCGAACACCACGCCCATGTCGTGCTCCACGGTCAGCAGGGTCTTGCCCTCGGTGACCTCGCGGATCATCTTCACGAAGTTCGCCGTCTCGGACTTGCTCATGCCAGCGGTCGGCTCGTCGAGCAGGATGACGTTGCCGCCACCGGCGATGGTCACACCCACTTCGAGCGCACGCTGTTCGGCATACGTCAGGTTGGCGACGTGGGTGTCGCGCTTGCGGCGCAGGCGGATCATGTCCAGCACCTCTTCGGCGCGCTGATTCACGGCCGTCAGGTCGGACAGGAAACGCCAGAAGCTGTAGCGCTGGCCCATCGACCACAGCACCGCGCAGCGGATGTTCTCGAACACCGACAGGCGCGGGAACAAGTTGGAGACCTGGAAGCTGCGGGCCAGGCCGCGGCGGTTGATCTCGTACGGCTTCATGCCGTGGATGGCTTCGCCGTTGAGCAGGATCTGCCCGCTGGTCGGGGCCATGCGGCCGCTGATGAGGTTGAACAGCGTGGATTTGCCCGCGCCATTGGGGCCGATGAGGGCAACGCGCTCACCAGCTTTGACGGCCAGGCTGCTGCCACGGATGATTTCGGTCTTGCCGAAGGACTTGCGCAGGTCGCGCAACTCCAGGGCCAGGCCGTTCGATGAGGATGCGGAACTCATGTTCTCAATGCTCCGATAGAGGGACACATGGGGGTCGATCGATGGCAGTGGGCACACCGGCCATCACTGGCCATCTCGCCGAAGGTTCTCGGCCTCGATCTCCTCCTGGATGTGGCCCCACTGGCGCATGAACTCGCGCCGCGCCACCTCGAAACAACCCACGCCCGTGATGAGCAGGAACACCGCCCCCACCCAGGCATCGATCCCATGCGTGTCCAGCGTTACGCCCATGAAGCTCATCTCGGGCCCCAGGGCCTCGTTGAGCTTGATGTGGTAGACCATCTCGATCATCACCGACAGCGCGATGATCACCGTCAAGCCCGTGCCCGCCAAGGCCAGGTAGCTCGTCCACAGCTTGCGCAGGAAGCCATAGGCCGCCACGCGCAGGTTCATCATGATCAGGCTGGAGATGCCGCCCGGCGCGTACATCACCATCAGCAGGAAGAACACGCCCAGGTAGAGCAGCCAGGCCTTGGTCAGCTCCGACAGCAGCACCGTGGCCAGCACCATCAGCACCGCGCCGATGATCGGGCCGAAGAAGAACAGCGCCCCGCCCAGGAAGGTGAACAACAGGTAGGCGCCTGAGCGGTGAGCCCCGACCACCTCGGCCGTCACGATCTCGAAGTTGATCGTGTACAGGCCGCCCGCGATGCCAGCAAAAAAGCCCGCGATCATGAAAGCGATGTAGCGCACACGCTGCGTGTCGTAGCCGATGAACTCGACGCGCTCCGGGTTGTCGCGCACCGCGTTGAGCATGCGCCCCAGCGGCGTCTGCGTGAACGCGAACATCAGCACCGTGCACACGAAGCAGTAGAGCGCGATCAGGTAGTAAACCTGGGTCTGAGGCCCGAAGGTGATGCCCATGACAGGCTCACCAATCACGCGGTTGCCGGAGACCCCGCCTTCACCACCAAAAAACTCCGGCAGCATCAGCGACATCGACCACACCAGCTCGCCCACGCCCAGCGTGATCATGGCGAAGGTGTTGCCCGACTTCTTGGTGCTGACCGCGCCCAGCAGCGCGGCCACGAGCAAGCCCGCCAGCCCTCCCACGATGGGGATCAGGCTGACCGGGATGGCCCACTCGCCCGCGCCCACCTTGTTGAGCGTGTGAATGGCAGCGAACGAGCCCAGGCCCGAATACACCGCGTGTCCGAAGGAGAGCATGCCGCCCTGCCCCAGCAACATGTTGTAGGACAGGCAGACCACGATGGCGATGCCCATCTGTGTGAGCATGGTCATGGCCAGGCTGCTGGTGAACAGCTTGGGGGCCACCAGCAGGACGAGGGCGAACAGCGACCACAGGATGATGCGGCCGACGTTCCAGGGTCGGAAGGTATAGGCTTGTGTTGACATGTGTTTACTCCTCGCGCGTGCCCAGCAGGCCCTTGGGTCTGAAGATCAGGATCAGCACCAGGAGGAGGTAAGGCAGGATCGGCGCCATCTGCGACACCGAGATCTTGAGCAATGGGTACGCCCAGTGTTCGAAGTCCACCGGGCTGCCCAGCTTCTCGAGCAGGGTCAGGCCAGAGACGTCGATCACCACGGCGAACGTCTGGATCAGGCCGATGATCAGCGAGGCCAGGAAGGCACCGGCCAGCGAGCCCATGCCCCCGACCACCACCACCACGAAGATGATGGCACCCACCGACGCCGCCATGTTGGGCTCGGTGACGAAGGCGTTGCCCCCGATCACGCCCGCCAGGCCGGCCAGCGCGCAACCACCACCGAAGACGCCCATCATCACGCGCGGCACGTTGTGCCCGAGCGCCTGGGTCATGTCCGGGTGGGTGAGCGCGGCCTGGATGATCAAACCGATGCGGGTGCGCGTGAGCAGCAGCCACAAAGAGCCGAGCATGAACAGCGCCACCAGGGCCATGAAGCCTCGGTAGATCGGGAACTGCGTGCAGCTGTTGCCTGCCGTGGTGCACAGCGCGGCATCGCCGGCGCCGGCCATCCAGCTCAGCCCTTGGTCCTTGACGCTGGCCAGCGTGAAAAGCGGGCCGCTGAGCGACTCGGGCACACGGTAGTCGACGTTGGCCGGACCCCAGACCAGGCGCACCACCTCG
>NZ_DCXA01000189.1:0-4202 GCF_002328915.1 Aquabacterium sp. UBA2148 | reverse complement strand
CGCGCCTGCGTTTCCGATTCAATCGGTAACATGCCCAGCACACCCCCACCACTGCGCTGTTTCATCGTCGAAGACAGCCCCATCATCCTGCACAACCTGATCGACACCCTGGAGCAGGTGTTGCCGCTTCAGGTCGTGGGGACGGCCGCCGACGAAGAAAGCGCCACCACCTGGATCCACAACCACCCGTCGGGTTGTGACCTGATGATCGTGGACGTGTTCCTGAAATCGGGCATCGGCCTGAACGTGCTGGTCACCGCGCGGCGCCACGCCCCGCACGTGCACAAGGTGGTGCTCACCAACTACGCCACCGACGCCATCCGCCAGCGTTGCCTGGCGCTGGATGCGGACCGGGTCTTCGACAAATCGAGTGAGCTGGAAGACCTCATCGCCTACTGCGGCGAACTCGCCAGCACGATCGGTGCGGCCTGAGCGCACGCGGTGGCCTCTCACTCACTGGATCAAGCCGTTCTTGAGCGCGTAATAGGTCAGGTCGCTGTTGGTGGACAGGCTGAGCTTTTCCATCACCCGGGTGCGATAGGTGCTCACGGTCTTGACGCTCAAGGCCAGGCTGTCGGCCATGGCGCCCACGGTTTCGCCTTTGGCCAGGCGCAAGAAGACCTGGAACTCGCGCTCGGAGAGCAACTCGTGGGGCTGCTTTTCAGCGGGAGCCGTGAGCCCGCTGGCCAGCATCTCCGCCACCCCGGCGGTGATGTACTTGCGCCCCCTGAACACCGTGCGGATGGCATTGATGATCTCGCTCGGGTCGCACTCCTTGTTGAGGTAGCCGCTCGCGCCCTGCTTGAGCAAGTGGGTGGCATAGTGCTGCTCAGGGTAGCCGCTGAGGATGAGCACCGGCAGGTCAGGGAATCGGGCCTTGATCGCCAGCAGCGCATCGACGCCACCCTCGTCAGGCATGGACAGGTCCATCACCAGCACATCGACCTCGCCACTGCGCGCCAGCTCCAGGGCTTCCTTGCCGTTGCCCGCTTCCCCCGTGACACGCAGGTCAACCTGCTCGCCCAGGTATTGCTTGAGCCCCGCACGCACGATGATGTGGTCGTCCACCAAACCAATTCGGATCATCTGTCCAGTCTAGGCCATGAACTCAAGACTTTTGCGACTCCTCCTTGGCGCCCATGGGGACATGTGGCGCATCGCTGCGGCGGTGCTGGCGGCGGCCTTCATGCTGCTGATCACGGAGCTGGCTTACCAAAGCCAGAGCGAGCAACTCGGCACGCTGGCCAAGATGGGCAAGGCGCGGCTGACGCTGGCCTACGCCATGCAGCGGGTCACCGATGCCGAGGCGGGCAAACGCGGCTACCTGCTGGTGGGTGGGCAAGACTACCTGGAGCCCTACGTTCGCGCCAGCAACGACGTGCGCGTGGCGCTCAGGGAGATCCATGCGCTCGACCATGCCAGCGGCGAAGCCAGCCTGCCAAGCAGGCAACTCAAGCTCGATCAGCTCTTCGACGAAAAGCTCGCCGAGATGCAAGAGGTGCTGCGCAGGCATGACAGTGGCAACCGCGAAGCCGCCATCGACATGGTGCGCAGCGGCATCGGCCGCGAAATCATGCAGCGCATGCGCGACGAGTTCGACGTCAACATGGCGCACCGCAATCGCCTGGTGACCCAAGGCCTGGACGACATCCAGGAGTTGCTGCTGCTGGGTCGCATTGGCATCGCCGCGATGACGGTGCTCAGCCTGCTGATCCTCATCCTGCTCATCCGCCAGGGCCGCCAGCTCATGGTCGAGCGCGAAGCGCAGCGCACCTCGCTGCTGCACGAAAAAGACCGCTTGGAGCAGGAGGTGCAACGCCGCACCAGCGACCTGCGCGACCTCGCTCGCCACCTGCAGACCGCCCGCGAAGACGAGCGAGCCCGCCTGGCCCGCGACCTGCACGACGAGCTCGGCGCACTGCTGACCACGGCCAAGCTCGACGTGGCCGTGCTGCGTCCGCGCATCCAGCAGAACCTGCCCGAGTTGCTGCCCAAGGTCACCCACCTGACCGACGCGCTCAACCAGGGCATCGCGCTCAAGCGCCGCATCATCGAAGACCTGTGCCCGTCATCCTTGCGCACCCTGGGCCTGGCCGCTTCGCTCGAAGCGCTGCTGCACGACACGGGCAAGGTCAGCGGCCTGCACATCGAGCAGGACCTGCAAGCCACCTCGCTCTCCGCAGACGACCAGCTCACCGTCTACCGGGTGGTGCAAGAGGCGATCACCAACGCGCTCAAGTACGCCCAGGCCACCCACCTGCGCGTGCGGCTGCTCGAACAAGGCGCACACGCTGTGGTCAGCGTCGAAGACGACGGCATCGGCTTTGACCCCGACACCTCCAGGCTGGGACGGCACGGCCTGCGCGGCATGCGTTTTCGCGTCGAGGCCTCTGGAGGCGAGCTCTCCCTGAGCTCGGCGCCTGGTCATGGCACCTGCATCACAGCCAGGCTGCCCCTGCTCCCGACAGACCCGAGCGAAGCCAAGCCGACGCAGGCGTTCGGTGCTCAGGCACCCGGCGCCATGTAGGCCTGGTCCGACACACACGCCTCACCGAGACCGACGCGCAAACAAGCCGCGCGCCTTCACGCCCGCGCCCCCTCGGCTCCTAAAGTGAACCCAACGCCCACCACACGGTTGGCGCCCAGGCCTCATCACTTCAGGAGCCCGCCATGCTGCACTACGCCGTCGTCTTCTTCGTCATCGCCCTGATCGCCGCCGTGTTCGGCTTCGGAGGCCTCGCGTCCGGCGCAGCCAGCATCGGCAAGATCCTGTTCGTGGTGTTCCTGGTCATGGCCATCGCATCGTTCGTCATGAACCTGCTGCGAGGCTGACCTCCCATCCATCCACCCATCCACCCACCCAAAGGAGCCCACCATGAGCCGACAGACCGCCCAAGAAATCAGCCGGGTCGCCAGCCGCCAGGTCGACCGCATCGCCGACGCCGCAGGCAACGCCCTGGACCAGGCCCACGACGCAGCCGATCAGGCCCTGAGCTCGGTGCAAAACGGCGCGCAGCACCTGGCCGAGCGCGCCCCAGGACTGGTCGACCTGGCCATCGACCGCGTCAAGCATTTGGGCGAGCGAGGCAGCGACATCGCCCGAGCCACCAGCGCCATGGCGATGGACAAGGCCAGGCTGGCCGCCGACCACACGGCAGACCGCATCCGACGGGACCCGCTGAAGTCGGTGCTCATCGCGGTGGCCGCCGGCGCTGCGGTCGCGGTCATTGCCAGCCACATGGCCCACCGCCGTCAATCCAGCGGCGGCCGCAGCAACCAGGGCCGCTGATACCTGCACCACACCACCCACTTCAGCAGGCCACAGCCATGCCAACTCTGCTCAGCGCCACCCTGCGTCACCCCGACGCCGCGTTGAACCACCTGCGCGCCTATGGCCAGCTCGCCAGTGCCGAGCTGACCCTGGCCGCGCAGGTCTGGCAAAGAAGGTTGCTGCTGAGCGTGGGAGCACTCGTGAGCGGTGGGCTGGCCATCGGCTTCATGGGACTGTTGCTGATGGCCTGGGCGCTGGTGCCCGGTGCGCTGGGGCCTCTGTGGAGCCCGCTGCAATGGGTGCTGCTGTCGGCCCCTGCGGCGCTCAGTGTTGCAAGCTGCCTGGCTTGCGTGCTCGCCTTGCGTGCCACCCCATCGCCTGCGCCGCTGCGGCACCTGCAGCGACAGTGGCAACTGGACGCCACCTGGCTGATGCCCAGCCAAGCCGAGCCGCAGGAGACACCATGACACCCCTCACCGACGCGCGCATCGCCGAAGCTTTGATGCAGCTCGAGCGAACGCGGACCCAGCTCGTGCTGCGCTGCGCTGGCGGGCTCAATGAGTCGGGCGAACACGCCAACCAGGCGCCCTCCGACCTCGAGCTCACCGGACTCCTGGACACCGTGTTCACCGAGGGCCTGGCCGACGACTGGATCGCCCGACACCCCTGGGCCAGCGTCGCAGCGGGTTTGCTGGCAGGCGGCCTGGCGGTGTCACAACGCCAACGCCTGATCCGCTGGGCCGTGGCCCATGCCCTGCCCTGGCTCACCTCGCAGGCAGCGGTGATGGCCACACCGCTGCTGTTGCAGTGGCTGAGCCGCCAGGCTGCTCAGGCGCCCTCCGACGAGGCCAAGGCCGCCGCAGACACCGAAGCAGCACAAGACCCCGACGCCGCCGGACTCACCGAGCCGAATTCACCCACCGCAAGATCG
>NZ_DCXA01000148.1:11438-14180 GCF_002328915.1 Aquabacterium sp. UBA2148 | reverse complement strand
CGATGTGCAGGGGCAGGCGAGCGCCCAGCCGGCGGTCAACCCGCCAGCCGGCGCCCCACCTGCGGTGGCCCCCGCGAAGCCTTGGACCGCGGCCTCCCCGGTTGCCAGCGCCCGACCGCCGGTGCCGTTCGACGCCTTGCCGGTGCTGGGTGAAGTGGTGACTTCACCCGCTGCTGAGCCGCTGACGCCGGCGCAGTCACGGTCATTGCCCCAACCGGCGTCGGCCCAGCCCCAGCCGAATGTACCGCCTGTGGTGTCCGAGGCACAACTGGCGCATCGCGTGTTGTCCGATGTGCAAAGGCAGATCGACAGCATGCTGGAGTTCCGCTTGAAAGAAGCGATGGCGCCTTTGCTCGCCCGTCACACCGAAGCCATCGCGCGCGACCTGCGCGATGAACTCAACCGTACCCTCAAGGATGTGGTGGCGCGCTCCGTGGCTCAGGAGCTGGCCAAGCTCCGCCAACGCTGATGTCGCCCGCATCGCATGCACCGATCCAACCCAAAAACTGCCAACGAGGTCCTGATGAAATTGCGTCCGATCCCGTCTTCGCTGCTGGCTGCCGCCGGCCTCATCCTTGCCGGCCTGCCGCTCTCGCAGGCCCAGGCTCAAACCGTGGTGCGCATTGGCCACGTCGGCCCGGTGTCCGGTCCGCAGGCCCACTACGGGCGTGACAACGAAAACGGCGCTCGCATGGCCGTGGCCGAGCTGAACTCGCAAGGCCTCAGCATCGGCGGCAAGAAGGTCAAGTTCGAGCTGGTTGCCGAAGACGACGCTGCCGACCCCAAGCAGGGCACCGCAGCCGCGCAAAAGTTGTGCGACGCCAAGGTCAACGGCGTGGTCGGGCACCTGAACTCGGGCACCACCATCCCGGCGTCCAAGGTCTACAACCAGTGCGGCCTGCCCATGATCTCGCCCTCGGCCACCAACCCCGAGCTGACGCAACTGGGCTACAAAAACGTCTTCCGCCTGCTGGCCAACGACAACGAGCTGGGTGCTGGCCTGGCCCGCCATGCGCAGCAGGTGCTCAAGCTCAAGAAGGTCGCGATCATCGATGACCGCACGGCCTACGGCAAGGGCGTGGCCGAGGTGTTCGCGCGAACCGCGCAGCAGCTGGGCATGGAAGTGGTCAGCCAGCAATACACCAACGACAAGGCCGTGGACTTCATGTCCATCCTCACCGCCATCAAGAACAAGAAGCCTGACGGCATCTTCTTCGGTGGCATGGACCCGCAGGCCGGCCCCATGCTGCGCCAGATGCAGCAGTTGGGCCTGACCAAGGCCTACCTGTTCGGTGGCGACGGCATCTGCACCGACCAGCTGGTCAAGCTCTCCAGCGGTGCTCGCACGCTGGGCAACGTGGTGTGCGCCGTGGGCGGCGCTTCGCTGGACAAGCTGCCTCAGGGCAAGGCCTGGCGCGACAAGTACGAAGCCATGTTCCCCAAGCAGTACCAAGTCTATTCACCCTACACCTACGACGCCACGATGGTGCTGGTGGACGCCATGAAGCGCGCCAACTCGACCGACCCGAAGGTCTACGGCCCCAAGATCGCCGAGGCGGCTTACGCGGGCGTGACGGCCAAGGTGTCGTTCGAGCCCAACGGCGAACTCAAGAACCCGGCCATGACGCTCTACACCTACAAGGATGGCAAGAAGGTCTCGGTCAACTGACGAAACCTGGGCTATACTTGCGGGCTTCACGGAGAGGTGGATGAGCGGTTTAAGTCGCACGCCTGGAAAGCGTGTGTGGGTTAATAGCCCACCGCGGGTTCGAATCCCGCCCTCTCCGCCAACACGCAAACCCAAGTGATTGATTTCACTTGGGTTTTTTGCTTTTCGGGCTGCTGATTTTCTGCCCACCCATCAAAGCTCCCATCAAGGCATTTGACCCCCCCCTCAAATAGGGGGGGTGCGCTTACCTCGGTCGCCTAATTGCACAGTGCCCCTGCAACAACAGGAGAGTACCTATGCAAACCAGTACGGACCACAGAGGTCAAAAGCCGCCCTTGATTCTTGACTGTCCTGACGCCCTGCTTCGGATCAGTGCGGTGCAGGCGCTTACGAGCTTGTCCCGCACGGAGCTGTACAGGCGCGTTCGTGAAGATCGCTTCCCCTGCCCGGTGAAGATCGGTCCGAAAATCTCGCGCTGGCGCACCGGCGACGTGCAGGCATGGCTGCGTGCCCAAACGACTGGGGGTGCTCATGCCTGAAGCCCTCCGCCCCGTTCGCTCTAGGCCCATCGGCTGCGGCCTCGGCTTCTCAGTCGAGTTCGAGGTCACGCCCAGCCCGGGCCCGGTGGTTGCGCTGTCTGCCACCTGGGCACCTCACCCGCCCCAAGGGCGAGCAATGCGCCGCGTTGTTGACCGCTACCGAGCTGCGCGTGCATCCTTCATCGCCGAGCTGCAGCGCAAGACCGGCGCGGCGGATGTCACTGTGATGGAGGTGGCATCTTGACCCGCAAACCTACACCGCACGACTATCTGAAGCGCGACCCCGACGATGCGATGCGTGAGGACTTCGTCGCATTTTCCGAAGACCTTGCCGCCCCGTTCGACCCCGAGGAGTTACCGCAGCCCGATTACGTGGTCAAGGGGCTTCCGTTCTGGTGGGGTGCTACCTTTGATGCGTGGCGTCGCCGCATGCTCGACGACGCCAAGTCACGCGCCCTGGAGCACGATCGGCTGGTCGACGCACGCTTTGCCGTGGCTCGTGCACGCTACGAGGAGGGCCGAAGCCATGACGAA
>NZ_DCXA01000148.1:9901-11382 GCF_002328915.1 Aquabacterium sp. UBA2148 | reverse complement strand
GACGAAACCTGATCAATTGAGCTTCGGTGTGGCGGCCCTGGCTGCAGCGCTGCACAGCACGCCGGAGCGTGTGCAGGCCTTGGTCCGAGCTGGTGCCATTCGTGCCGAGTTCGTGGAGCGACGCGGCCCCCGGTGGTCGCCCACAGCGCTGGCCGAAGTCATCAAGCAGCTTTTCCCGGTCGAGCGAGGAGAGCACGAGCTCGCGACGCAGCGCGCGGCCATTGCCTTGTCAGCGCTTGAGCGCGCGTACGAAGCCGAGAAGGGAGTCGCCCATGGATGACGCGCTGGCACTGCTGGTGCCCCAAAAGGAAACGCCCCCGCCGGTTGCAGCCGACGAAGGCGTCCAAAAAGTCAATTGCCAAGCTGAGATTGTCGACACCCCGCCCGAGCAGGTCAAGCAAGTCGGTACATGGGTCTCGCAGTACCTCGCCGCAGGCTTCGCGCTTGTGCCAATCGCTGCAGGTTCCAAAGGGCCCAACGTCAAGGGCTGGAACCGCCTTGACGGGTGTGTCACTCGGCAAGAAGACGCCGCCCGCATCACCCAGGGGGTGGGCCTCGCCCACGCCTACAGCCGGACAGCTTGCCTTGATGTCGACGACATCGACAAGGCCCGCGAGTGGCTGGCAGGGCAGGGGGTTGATCTGGATGCCTTGCGGCACGCAGCGGACGCGGTCGGTATTTCCAGCGGCCGACCTGGCCGCGCGAAGCTGCTCTATCGCCTCCCCGCTGGCGTTGAGCCGTTGGCCACCAAGAACTTGGGCGAGGCCGCCGGGCTTGAGCTGCGATGCGCGACCGCTGACGGGCTGACCGTGCAGGACGTGCTGCCCCCATCGATCCACCCCGAGACCGGCAAGCCTTACGCGTGGTGGTTCGGTGACGACTTGGTTGGCAGCGTCGGCGCGCTGCCCGATCTGCCGGCCGAGCTGCTCGCGATCTGGCGAGAGCTCGACAAGCCCGCAGCCCAACCGGAGCAGCGCGCCGCCGTTGGCGTCGGGCTCGACACCCTGCGCGAATGCCTGGCCGCCATCCCCCCGGATGAACTGCCCTACGAGTCGAGCAATGGGGCCAGCTGGCTGGGTGTGGGCATGGCTTTGCATCATGAGACAGATGGCCAGGGCTTCGAACTGTGGGACGAGTGGGCCCGCAGCTCACCCAAGTACAGCACGCGCGAGTACGGGCAAGCCAAGTGGGAGAGCTTCGGCAAGCGCACGGGGGGCGCCGCGCTGACGCTGCGCGCCTTGGCACGTTGGGCAGGTGTCGACCTGAACCGGCCTGACGTCAGCGAGTTCGAGGACTTGAGCGGGGAAGGTCCGCGCGCGAACCGATTTCAAATTCAAACGATGGCCGAGTTTCGCTCCGCGCGCGCCGCTGGTCTTCAGTGGTTCGTGAAGGGCGTTTTGCCGCGTGCCGGGCTGGTTGTCCTTTTCGGCGCATCGACTGCGGGCAAGACCTTCGCAGCGCTGGATCTGATGCTGGCCATT
>NZ_DCXA01000148.1:0-9832 GCF_002328915.1 Aquabacterium sp. UBA2148 | reverse complement strand
TTTCGCAAGGCCTGCCGGAATGGCGAGGGCGCCGGGTCAAGTCTGGCCGTGTGCTTTACGTCGTCGCCGAAGGCGTTGAGGGGTTCAAGCTTCGAACAGAGGCCTACGCGCGCCAACACCAGATTGACCCCGACACGTTGCCTTTGCGCGTGGTGTGTGATGCTCCGAACCTGTTGGCGAGGGACGAGGTTTCCAACGTGATCAAGCAGGTCGAGCAACACGGCCCGTTCGACCTGATCACCGTCGACACCTTTGCCCAGACCACGCCGGGCGCCAACGAAAACAGCGGCGAAGACATGGGCAAGGCCTTGGCCCACTGCCGGGAGATTCGGGCGCGAACAGGTGCCACCGTCCTGCTTGTGCACCACAGCGGCAAGGATCCCGACAAGGGGGCGCGCGGGTGGTCGGGTCTGAAGGCTGCGGCAGATGCCGAGATCGAGGTGCTGCGCGATGGTGACCACCGGGAAATGCGCGTTTCAAAGCTCAAGGACGGTGAGGACGGTGCCTCCTTTCCGTTCAAGCTGGTGCCCGTGACCCTGGGCCTGGATGAGGACGGTGACGAGGTGACCAGCTGCGTGGTGGAGCACCTCGAAGACGGGAAGAAGCTCCGGCATCGCGGCGCGGGGCCAAAAGGGCACCACCAGAAATTGGTGGTGCGCGTGCTGCACGACCTAATGGGGCTTTCGGGTGGCGCGGTGCTGATCACCGACCTGCTCGAGCACTCGGTACGGCAAATGGTGCCTCCCGAGCACGGCAAGCAGGACAAGCGGCGCCGCGATGCCGGCCGGGCTGTCGATGCGCTGATCGCGGCAAACGTGCTGCGCGTCGACGGTGACAAGGTGGGGGTGGGGGAGTGACGGGCATCCCGTCAAGTCCCAAACATCCCGTTTGGGACTGCGTGGCCCTCATCCCATCCCATCCCAAACACGACCAAAAGGGGGCCGCCGCTATCCCATCCCATCCCACCACCCTTAAGAGGTGGGATGGTGGATGGGCGAAATGCAAGGCTTTGTGAGGGTCCCGCTAAGCCTTGTCGGTTTTTGTCTGCATCTGTCCGCATGCCCCCTGGCTGAACCTGCAAAAGTTCGCGCGTTCGTTTCTCAGCGCTCCGCATCGCGTGCGTGCGCGCGGGACACCCATACATCACTCAGACAGCTGAAAGCCGCACGCATCGCGGGCGTGTGCGCGCGAACCTGGACACGACTTGGACACCCCACGCGCGTGCGCATGTGCGGATTCCCCGCGCGCACGCATACACGCCTGCAAAGGCGCGCTGCTTTGCCGTGGCAAGTGCACGGAGGGGGTGCGCTTACCTCGGCCCCTCGGTCGCACCATCCCCGTGTATCAACAGTGGAGGGCGGCAATGTCTCTCACGATCGGGAAGCGCAAGGAGCTCGAAAAGCGCCTGGAGGCCCTGCGCCATGAACAAGTGGTCTGGTCCAGCAAGCTCGCGAAACAGGGTGGAGCAGCTCCGGGCGACGAAGTGCTCACCAAGCTTCTGGAAATCCAAGCGGCCATCAAAACGACCGAGCAGGCACTCGGCCTGCTTGCCTCTGCCGAAGAGGTCTACAACCGCGAGCAGGGCCGCCAGCGCTACCGGAGCTCGCTTGATGACTCCGTGGATGCTCGTGGCGAGGTGATCGACGCCATCCGCGCGCGTCAGAGCGCTGCAGCTGCGGCCGATGCCGCAATTACCGCACTCGGCAATGCTCTCGACCAGATGCGCGCGGCTTCCGAGGGCGGGCTCGACGCGTTCGACCGCTGGCGCCGTGGTGTTCGAGTCGGTACGCCTGACGTGCTGGGCGACGATCCCTGGTCTCTCGGCATGGGGCACACGCACCCAGATTTGCACTGGTTCGCCCACGTGCTCGCGCAGCGCCTGGACGAGACCTTGCGCACGCGTATCAAGCTGCACCCGTACGTGCAATTCGCATACGGTGAGACGCCCGTCAAGACCCTCGCAGCCTGCAACGAAAGCGCGGCCGTGACGTTTACCGGGAGCACGGGCGGCGTGCATGAAAAGCTTAAGAAGGCCGCCGCAAATGCCTGACCCCGTCGGATTGAGCGAGCGCGGCGTGCCGGTGGGCCAGTTCCACCCAAGGGCCAAGCTTTCCGACGCTGAAGCCGCGCAGCTGCTGGAGCTGCGCGACCGCTTGGGCCACGGCTACGGCACGCTGGCCCGCATCTTCGGCATTTCGCCCAGCCAGGTTCGCAACATCGTCAAGGGCCGCAGTCGTCTGGTCCCTGTGCAGTGGCGTGAGGGGTAGCCATGGCTCGGCGGGTCGTCGGTGTGAACGAGCGCGGCATCCGAGTGGGCCAGTGGCACCAGCGGGCGATTCTCACCGACGCCGACATCGACCGCATGCTCCAGCTACGCGACCAGGGCTTCAGCTGGAAGAAGCTGGCGGCCTTTTTCGAGTGCTCCGCGCGCCACTGTCGCGACATCTGCTCAGGAAAGAAACGCCAGATGGCCACCAGGTTCAAAGAAGTGGAGATTGATCTATGAAGAAACCTTCGCGAGAGTTCTCTCAGTTCGTCAAAACCTACGGTTTGACGGAGACACGCGCCCGTCAACTGCTGACCGAGGCCGGTGTCACGCAGGCGCCTCACCAGATGCCCGGCCAGTTTGACGTCTCCGGGGCTGCGCCGCGCTTGGTCCTTAAGCCCGCCGAGACCGTCGGCGCACGCGCGCAGCAGCTCTATCCCGACTTGAAGCCCTGAAAGGCCGCCCAGCATGCTCCGTGTGCCTTCGCTTGATACCTTCCAGACCTCCTTGGCAGCAGGGCCGAGTGCGCGATTCACCGCACCCCAAGGCCCCGACGCCGGCACCATCGCTGCACGCCAGGGCGCGCAGATGGGCCAAGCCCTGAGCGAGGCCGGGCGGGTCGCCGGCGGCATCGCGCTTGACATGCAGGTGCGCGCAAACGAAACCCGCGTGGCCGAGGCGAGCAACACAATGGTCCGCGCTCGCGCCGACTTGCTGACCGGCGCACTGCAGCTGCGGGGAAAAAGCGCCCTGGAGCGACCTGACGGCAAGTCACTGCAGCAAGAGACGGGCGAGCAGTTCGACGAGCTCAAGCGACAGCTGGCCGGCAAGCTGGGTAACGAGGCACAGCGCGTGGCCTTCGAGGCGCAGGCCGAATCATTGCGCAACCAGATGCATGAGCGGCTGACCGCGCACGTGGCCGAGGAGTTCAAGACCTACCGACTCGATCAGCAAAATGCCGCGATCGAGTCCGCCGTGCAACAGGGCTCCCTGCTGTGGGGCGACTCCAAGATGTTGGAGCAGTCAGCGGGCGCCATTCGCGCCGCTGTGGCCCAGCGGGCCGCCGATCAAGGGTGGGACAACGAGACACACCAGAACGCGGCCATTGGTGCCATGACGCCCCTTCACATCGGCGTCATGCGCGGGATGATCCAAGCCGGTCGCAGTAACGATGCCCGGGGCTACTTCGAGGCCAACAGCGCCGGCATGACGCTGCAGGCGCGCGCGCAGATGCAAGAGGTGGTCAAGCGCGCCAGCGATGCGCAGATCGCCGAGGCGATCGCCGATCAAGTGTGGGCCGCTGTCGGCCCTCAGCGTGACAACGACGCCGTGCGCATCTTCGACATGGAGAAGGCCCTGCGCGAAAACCTGAAAGACAACCCGGACGCCATGGCGCTGGGCTTGTCTGCCTTGCGCCAACGGGCGCAGGCCTTCAACGCCCAACAAGCGGAAATCAACGCGCAAAGCGTCAACAGCATCTATGCGCAGCTGGACCAGGGCGTGCCCATGTCGCGCGTGGCGCGGTCCGACGCCTGGCTTGCCATGCCGGACAAGACCCGGCATGAAATCGTCAAGTCGCTGGAAGCCGAGGCGGCGGTGCGTGAGCAGCGTGCAGCGGCAGCCGAGTCCCGTGCATTCACGCGGTCGCAGCGCGAACAGCAAATGTCCCTACTGCGCAACGCGGACACCTACCTCGAGCACACCGACCCTCAGAAGCTGGCCGGCATGTCCCGAGAGCAGGTGGCCGCCTTGCGGCCCAAGTTCGGCATGGAGGCGACCCAGCACCTGCTCAACCGGTGGGACAGCATCGGCAAGGCCGGCGGCAAGCAGGCGGCCACGATCGACACCGACACCTTCAACCAGGTGGCCGAGGAGCTGGGCCTGGAGCCCTTCAAGGCCAAGAAGACCGAAGGCGAACGGACGCAGCTTGGGGCGTTGAAGTACCGCATTGAACGGCTGATCGACACCGCGCAGCAGGCCAAGCAAGGCCCGTTGACGGCAGCAGAAAAGGAGACCTTGGTGCGCGAAGAAATGGCCCGCCAGGTGACCGTCGACCCAGGCATGTTCTCTCGCAACCGCCAGGTGCCCGTGATCGCTTTGACAGGTGACCAGGTGGCCGACGTGGTGATCCCTCCCACTGATCGCAAGCAGATCGTGGACGCCCTGCGCCAGATGTACGCCAAGGAGCCAGGCAATCCCGCCTACGCCCCCACCGAGCAAAACGTGCGCCGCACCTACCTGCGCAACCAATCCAAAGCTGGAGACCTGATCCGTGGCCAATGAGTATCTGACCCAGCTGGAAGCGGAGCACGGCCAGCAGCCTGAAAACACATACCTGAGCACCCTGGAAGCGGAGCGCCAGCAACGCACGGCAGCCCTGCGGGGCAGCCTGACGCAGGCTGTGGGTGCAGACCCTGAGCAGGTGGCCCACCAGCGTCGCGTCGCCTCCTACCTCGGCTACCCCACCGCGGCGGTGCAGGCGCTGCCCGGCCTCGAGCAACGCGCCAAGCTCCAGCAGATCGAGAGCACCCTGGCTGATGCGCCAAAGACCCGCGAGCGCTTCACGGACTCAGATTTCGCCAAGCTCGCGCACGACGACGTCGACAACATGACGCTGATCGAGCGAGGGTTGCGCCAGTTCTCGGGCGGTCTGGTCGATTGGGCGGGCACTCGGGTCCACGGTGTGGGCGTGGCGTTGGACATCGCACATCGCAACATCACCGGCGCGATGGTCGACATGCTGCCCAAACCGCGCGGCGGCGACATGACGCCAGGCGGGCGGCAGAGTGCCACCGGCCCGTCACTGGCGCCCGACTGGTTGATCACCGGCCAAGCGGTGCAGCGCTTGGCCCGCAACGAAATCAAGATCCCCGAGGGTCGGCAGACCTTTGGCGACCAGGTGGCCGCAGGCCTGGGCCAGGTCACCGGCCAGGTTTTGAGCTACCCATTCAGCGGCGGCCCGGCGGGGCTGTACCTCGACGGCATGAGCGTCATGGACGAAAAGGTCCGAGGCGACAACGCCAGCCAAGGGTCCAAAGACCTGGCCACGCTGGCCGGTGCGGTCGTGACCGGCGTGACGGAGAAATGGGCACTGGACAAGCTGCTGGGTCCGGTGGGCGATCAGGCCAAGGCCAGCCTGACCGCAGCCCTCACGCGCATCGGCATCGCTGCCGCTTCCGAGGGCGCGCAGGAAGCCACTGAAAGCATTGCGCAGGACTTGCTGCGCCAACAGCTCACGAACGCCGATGCCGACATCCAGCTGGCCGGCGCGCTGCAAGAGGGCAGCGTGGGCGCAGCAGTGGGCGGCATCGTGCGCGGCATCGTCGAGTCGGCCCTGCACGTGCGCACGCGGCATACCCAGCGGGTTGATGCCGCGTACCAAGCCGAGGCTGACGCGCAAGCCCTGCAGAAGCTCGCCACGTTGGCCGAGGCCAGCAAGGTGCGCGGGCGTGATGCCGAGGCCTTCGAGGCTTTCGTGCGCGACGCTGCCAAGGAATCCGACCTGCGCGACGTGTTCGTGCCCGCGCAGGTGCTGCAGCAGGCCGGCAAGCTCGAGCAGCTGGCAGCAGTTTCGCCAGCAGTAGCGGAGCAAGCAGCCCAGGCACTCGGCACCGGCGGCGACATCCGAATCCCGGTCGAGGAGTTCGCCGCGCGCATCGCCGGCGCCGGGCTGGCGCAGGACCTGATCGGCGAGCTCAAGACCGACCCGGGCGGCATGACGCTCAACCAGGCGCGCGCTTTCGCCCAGGACCAGATGCAAGGTGTAGCCGAGGACGTCACGCAGCAGGTCGAGCGCAGCCAGCGGCAGGAACAGATCGAGCAGGACGCGCGGGCCATCGAGGCCACGGTGCTGGAGCAACTGAACGCCGCCGGCCGATTCTCACCCTCGGTGAACAAGGCATATGCACAGCTGCCCCGGGCGTTCTTCGAGACCCTGGGTCAGCGCATCGGCGCCAACCCCCGCGAGCTGTTCGAGCACTTCGCGCCGCAGATCCTGGCCGAGGGCGTCACCGGATCGGCTGTGCTGGATCAAGGCCCCGCCCTCGACGAGGTGCTGCGCGGGTGGTCGACCGCTGGGGTTGAGCATGCGGTCAGGGAGAACAGCGACCGCATCACGGTCTCGAAGATTGTTGTGCCTGACGGCGCCCGAGGCCAGGGTGCGGGCACAGCGGCCATGCGCCAGCTACTGGAGTACGCCGACCGCACGGGCAAGCACGTGGTGCTGTCCCCTTCGGCCGACTTCGGAGGCGACAAGGCCCGCTTGGTCAAGTTCTACAAAGGCCTGGGGTTCGTTGAGAACAAGGGCAAGAATCGAGCATTCAGCACCAGTGAAAGCATGTACCGGCAGGCGCCGGGCAAGGTGTTGCAGCAATTGCAGCGCGGGGGCTTCGTTCCTGCTGAATTCACTGAGGGCGGCAAACCTGTCATTGCCCTACTTAAGGGGGCGGACCTCTCCACATTCCTGCATGAGGCTGGGCACTGGTTCCTTGAAACCTACGCTGCCATTGCAGAGAGCGAGCCGCTGTTGCAAGGCGACATGCAAATCCTGTTCGACTGGATGGGCGTCAAGGATCTGGCCGCCTGGCAGGGCATGACCCTGGATCAGAAGCGCGTGCATCACGAGCAGTTCGCCCGGGGCTTCGAGAAGTACCTGGCCGAAGGTCGGGCCCCCACTTGGGAGCTCGGGCAGATGTTCGCGCGCTTTCGCGACTGGCTGGCCGCCGTTTACAAGAACCTGGCCGGGCTGAATGTCGAGCTCACGGACGAGGTGCGCGCCGTGATGGATCGCATGCTGGCCACCGACGACCAGATCCGCCGAGCCGAAGCGGGCCGCAGCATGGCGCCGCTGTTTCGCTCGCAAGAGCAGGCCGAGCGGTTCGGGGTCAACTGGGGCGACTACAAGACGCTGGACGTCCACGCCACTGCGCAGGCGGTCGAGGAGCTGGAAGCACGCAGCGTGCGCGACATGGCGTGGACCTCACGCCTTCGCGCCAGCACCGTGCGGCGCATGAACAACGAAGCGGCCGAGCTGCGCAAGCAGATGCGCGAAGCGGTCGAGGCCGAGGTGCAAACCTGGCCGGTGTACGCCGCCCAGCGCTGGCTCAAGCGGGGCGAAACCACAGGCCCCCAGGGCGAGCAGATCAAGGCCCAGGCCGGGCACCGCCTGAGCACCGAAGCACTGCGCCAGATGTACCCGGTCGGCGGCCTGGCCTCGGTGAACTGGCAGAAGCTGGGTTACGGGGCCTACGGCATGCTGGCCGAGAAGGGCATGCACCCCGACCAGGTGGCCGACATGTTCGGCTTTGCCTCGGGTGATGCCATGGTGCGCGAGCTGCTGGACGCTCAACCCCTGCAGGTGGTGGTCGACGGGATCACGGACCAGCGCATGCTTGAGCAGCACGCCGACCTGTCGAGCCCCCAGGCGATCGCCCGCGCGGCCGACGCTGCGATCCACAACGATGTGCGCACCCGCTTCCTGGCCACGGAGCTGGCAGGCCTGCGCAAGGCTGTCGGCGGTGCGCTTGAGCTGGCCCGCATGGCAAAGGAGCAGGCCGCCCGAATCGTCGACAACACGCCTGCGGGCAAGCTTCGCCCCGCGCAGTTCGCAGCGGCTGAGGTGCGCGCTGGCAAGGCCGCCGAGGAGGCGCTGCGCCGTGGCGAGGTGGAGGAGGCAGCCCGACAAAAGCGGTTCCAGCTGATCAACCATGCGGCCACGCGTGCCGCGTACGAGGCACAAGCCGAGGCCGCCAAGACGCTGGCCCTTTTCCGCTCGATCGCGGACGGCAGCGCTGAGACCGTTGGCAAGAGCCGCAACATGGACCTGGTCAACACCGCCCGCGCCATCCTGGCCGAATACGGTGTCGGCATGCGCGGCAAGAACCCGCGTGCCTACATGGACGCGGTCAAAGCCTACGATCCCGAGCTTTTCGCGACCGTCGAGCCGATGCTGCAGGATGCGGAGGAGGGCGCCAAACCACTCGACGACCTGATGATCGGCGAGCTGCGCGCACTGCGCGACAACGTCGATTCCCTGTGGTACCTGTCGCGCCGCGAAAAGCTCGTGGAGATCGACGGGCAGCTGGTCGAGCGCGCGCAGGTGACTGACACCCTCGGCGCTCGGCTCGAAACCTTGGGCATGCCCGGGACGGTGCCAGGGGAAGATCAGGCAGTCACCGAGGGTGAGAAGCGTGTGCGCTACCTCATGGGCGCACGGGCTGCGCTGCGCCGCGTCGAGTCCTGGGCGACTCGCATGGACGGGGGCGACATGGGCGGAGCCTTCCGGCGCTTCGTCTTCACCCCCATCAGCGAGGCCGCCGACGCCTACCGTGCCGACACCGGCAACTACCTCAAGCGCTACCGTGACCTCCTGCAGGCCATCGAGCGCACCTTGGCACCGGGCCGCATCCACGCGCCCGAGCTGGGCAACGGCTACACCTTCGGCGCGTCCAAGGGTGACGCCGGCATGGCCGAGCTGCTGCACGCGATCCTCCACACCGGCAACGAGTCCAACAAGCGCAAGCTGTTGCTGGGCCGTGGCTGGGCGTCGGAGACCGCCGAGGGCGGACTGGACACCCGCCGGTGGGATGCCTTCGCGCAGCGCATGATCAACGAGGGCAAGCTGACACGCGCGCACTTCGAGTTCGCGCAAGGGGTTTGGGACCTGCTCGAAGAGATCAAGCCGATGGCCCAACGGACCCACCGCGAGGTGTTTGGGCGCTACTTCGACGAGGTGAGCGCGGATGCCTTCACCAATTCGCTGGGCACCTGGCGCGGGGGCTACGTGCCCGCCATCGCTGACACCTTCGAGGTGCAGGACGCCGCGATCAACGCCGAGCTGGAGGCGGTCAACCAGGGCAATGCGTTCATGTTCCCGGCCACCTCTCGCGGCTTCACCAAGTCGCGCGTGGAGTACAACCGACCGCTGGCCCTGGACCTGCGCCTGCTGCCTCAGCACATCGACAAGGCCATCCTGTTCGCCCACATGGAGCCCAAGGTGCGCGACGTGATGCGAACGCTGCGCGCCAAGGGGCTGGCCGGCAAACTGAACCGCTATGACCCGGTGGTCTACACCGATCTGTTGCTGCCCTGGCTGAACCGGGCAGCCAAGCAGACCGTGGAGACGCCCGCGACCGGGTGGGGCGGCAAGCTTGCAGACCGGTTTTTCAGGGCTGCGCGCTCACGCGCGGGCATGGCCGCGATGTTCGCCAACCTGACCAACGCCATGCAGCAGGTCACGGGCTTCAGCGTGGCGGCGGTGCGGGTCAAGCCCGGCCACCTGGCCCGAGCCTCTATGCGCTACCTGCGCGCACCTGCCGAGGTGTCCGCCGAAGTCGCGCGGCTGTCGCCTTTCATGGCCAACCGCCTGGACGGGCAGGCCATGCGCATGCGCCAGGACATCGAGGAATTGCTGCTCAACCCTGGGCGCTACGAAAAGGCCAAGGCCTGGAGCGCTCGACATGCGTACTTCCTGCAGTCGGCGTTCCAGAACGTGGTCGACACGATCACCTGGGCGGGTGCCTACGATCAGGCCCTGGCATCGGGCACGGCGGAGCGCGAAGCGGTGCG
>NZ_DCXA01000146.1:11295-16241 GCF_002328915.1 Aquabacterium sp. UBA2148 | reverse complement strand
GTTGAGGTCAGTACAGCTGCAGGCTCACCCAGTATGCAACGGCGGCCACGAACGCCGAGGCCGGGATGGTCAGGATCCAGGCCCAGACGATGTTGCCAGCCACGCCCCAGCGCACGGCCGAGGCGCGCTGCACCGAGCCCACGCCGACGATGGCGCCGGTGATGGTGTGGGTGGTGGAGACGGGCACGCCCAGGCCGGTGGCGATGAACAGCGTCAGCGCGCCCCCGGTTTCGGCGCAGAAGCCGCCCACGGGCTTGAGCTTGGTGATCTTCTGGCCCATGGTGCGCACGATGCGCCAGCCGCCGAACATGGTGCCCAGGCCGATGGCGGCGTAACACGCCACGATGGTCCAGGTGGGCGGGGCCTTGTCGCCCGCAGCGGCGTAGCCGGTGGAGATCAGCAGCATCCAAATGATGCCGATGGTCTTCTGGGCGTCGTTGCCGCCGTGGCCCAGGCTGTAGGCGCCGGCCGAGACCAGCTGCAGCCGGCGGAACCAGCGGTCCACCTTGGAGGGCGGCGTGCGGCGGCAGATCCAAGCCACCAGCACCATCATCAGCGAGCCGAGTGTGAAGCCCAGCAGCGGCGAAACGAAGATGAAGGTGACCGTGCGGATGATGCCGGTGGCGATCAGGGCACTGGCCCCTGCCTTGGCGATGACCGCGCCGACGATGCCGCCGATCAGGGCGTGCGAGGAGCTGCTGGGGATGCCGTAGTACCAGGTGATCACGTTCCAGGTGATGGCCCCGGTCAGCGCCCCGAACACCACGTGGGTGTCGATGACCCCCGCGTCGGCGATGCCCTTGCCCACCGTCGCCGCCACGCTGAGGTGGAAGACGAAGATGGCCACGAAGTTGAAGAAGGCCGCGAAGAGCACCGCCTGGCTGGGGCGCAGCACGCCGGTCGAGACGACGGTGGCGATGGAGTTGGCCGCGTCGTGAAAGCCGTTCATGAAGTCGAACAGCAGGGCCAGCACCACCAGCGCCATCACGACCCAAAGGGCCGTTTGCATGGGTTCCATGTCTTGGCTCCGGGGCGGATCAGGAGTTCTCGAGGATCACGCCCTCGATGAGCTTGGCCACGTCTTCGCACTTGTCGGTGACGGTTTCCAGCAGCTCGTAGATGGCCTTGAGCTTGATGACCTCGCGCACATCGGGCTCTTCGCGGAAGAGCTTGCTCATGGCGGCGCGCATGACGCGGTCGGCATCGCTTTCGAGCTGGTCGATTTCTTCGCAGGTCTTGAGCGCGGCCTGGGCGGTCTTGGCGTCGCCGATGTCGTGCAGCAGGGCGACGGCGTCCTTGACTCGCTCGGCGCTCTTGACGCACAGGTCGGTCAGGCGCTCGATCTCGTCGGTCATGCGACGCACGTCGTACAGGGCCATGGTCTCGGCGGCGTCCTGCATCAGGTCGGCCACATCGTCCATCGTGTTGATCAGCGAGAAGATCTGCTCGCGGTCGATCGGGGTGATGAAGGTGGTGTGCAGCAGGCGGTTGACTTCGCGGTTGATGGTGTCGGCTGCGGCCTCGGCGGCGTCCACGTCGCGGTTGTACTTCTCGCGCAGGGCCGGGTCGTTGTAGTTGCGAACCAGCTGGGCGAAGGCGTGGGCGGCCGTCACGATGTGGTTGGCGTGCTGGTTGAACAGCTCAAAAAAATTGCCCTCACGGGGCAGCAGCTTTCCAAAGATCATGGCGAGGGTCTCTCTCTCCGGGCGCGGGGGTGACGCGCCACAGGGCGTGGCTGACTTTTCATGACACCCGCATGGCATCACGAATGGTCCAAACGGCCTATTTTACCGGAGGGGGATCGTTGGGCGCCAGCGCGCCGCCGAGAGGGGCCGGGCCTGGGGCCGCTTTTTCCATGCGGATCACGCCAAAAGGACAGACCCGTGCACAGCGCGCGCAACCGGTGCAGCCGGAGACGTCGTGCAACTCGGCCCGCTTCGGCCCCCAGCCCCTGGGGCCAGTGGCCTGCAGCCAGATCACCTGGGGCGGGCAGGCCGCCACGCACCGGCCGCAACCGGTGCAGCGCGGCGCGTCGATGCGGGGCAGGGCAACAGCGGGCATGGCTCGCAGCTTAAGGCGAGCTGCCGCGCCGTGCACTCACATTCAGCCGCGGGTGCGGGCCGCCTCGCGCCGACGCCACGCCACGCCGCCGAGCCAGGTCAGGCCGCCCAGGGCCGCTGCCACCGCAGAGGGCTCGGGCACGGTGGTGATGGCGAAGTTGACCTTGCCACCCGCTTCGGCCAGACCACGCAGCACTTGCGCGTCCCCGGAGAACGACATGGCACCGGTGCTGGTCGGCCTGAACGAGCCCTTGACACAGGGCCCCAGACCGCCCCGGGCATCCTGCGGGCAATAGCTCATGGCGATGGCGCTGTAGCTCATGGAGCCGGTGACGATGACGCTTTCATCGGTGCCCGACGTGGACAGGCTGAGCACGTGGGCGTCGGAGAAGGTCATCTCGAAAAAGTCGCTGGAGATGCGTTCACCGACGCGGCGCACGGCCAGCTCCACCGGATCGAAATTGGTGTCGTTGACCAGGCCGAGGAACAAGGGCACGAAGGCGCTGTCGAGCTGCTGCGTCCAGGTGAAGGGCGCGAGCAGCACCCCGTCCTTGCCCAGGTTGGTGGCGCCCCAGGACCAGGACAGGAGCTCGATTTCCTTGGCGTGATCCTTGTCGGTGCTCTCGCCGGGCGCGCCGGGCACTTTCAGGTAGGTGTCGAGCGCGGCCGATGCTGGCAGCGACAAGGGGGCGATCAGGGCCAGCGCGGCCAGGCGGGTGAACAGTCGGGGGGTGAACAGCTTGGACATGGGGACTCCCTCGTCAGGTGGTGGCAACAAGGCCTCCGAGCGATGACGAGCGGACTGCGAAGGCCACCCACGAGCCTGCTTGCCCGGCGTGCGGCCGGCAAGCCCTCCCCCCTAACTTGTCAACGGCGCCAGCCTGGCAACGGCGCCGGACAGGCGTGACCCAGACCGGCTCAGGCCTTCTTGATGAACTCGGACTTGAGCTGCATCGGCCCGAAGCCTTCGACCTTGCAGTCGATGTCGTGGTCGCCTTCGATCAGGCGGATGTTCTTGACCTTGGTGCCGACCTTGATGACCGAGGAGGATCCCTTGATCTTCAGGTCCTTGACCAGGGTGACGGTGTCGCCATCCTGCAGCACGTTGCCGTGGGCGTCTTTCCAGACCTTGGCGGCGGGCTCTGCCTCGGTGGCTGCGCTGGCGCTCCATTCATGGCCGCATTCAGGGCAGACGAGGTTGGCGCCGTCTTCGTAGGTGTAGGCCGAGGCGCATTGGGGGCAAGGGGGCAGGGTGCTCATTCGGCAATGGTACGCCCGAGCCTTTGCCGCCCCCCTGATGCGCGTCAGCCCTTGTAGCGGATGAAGCCCTTGTTGATGCTGCCCACCTTGCGCTTGAGGCGGTAGACGCCGCCGCCTTCGCGCGTTTGCGAGGCATCGGTGTTGCCCTCGATGGTGTGGAGGTAGCCCCCTTCGACGCGCTCGACGAAACCGGTGTGGCCCATGCCGCCACCAAAGTCCATGATGAAGACCATGCCGGGCTGGATGAGCCCCGGGTCGGCGACCGCATCGCGCGCCAGCAGGCGGGTGCCGCCATGTGCCTCGGCCTTGTTCCAGTGGGCCAGGCAGCCGGCGGTGCGGTACATGGGGTTGTCGATGCCCAGGCCCTTGGCGGCTTCGTCGAAACAGTAATAGGTGAAGGCGCAGCACCAGGCCAGGCCCGACGGCACACCGGCACGGCGCAGGTATTCGTCGACCTCGGGGCCCCGGTTGCTGTTGCGCGGCTGCTCGCGCACCCCGGCATCGGCTGCGGCCCCCGCCTGCGCCAGCACCTGCGCGGCCAGGCCCTTGGGCTTGACCTCGACCTGGGGCACGCGCTGGGTGCCGAACAGGGCCTCCCAGGTGAGCGAGCCCACCTCGCCATCGACCTTCAGCGGCTGGAGCTGGCTGTCGACATTGCGCGCCTGAAAGAGCTTGACGGCCTGCTTCATGCGCGGGCCGAACAGGGGGTTGTCGGCGTCGAGCACGATGGCTTCGCCGCCGCGCAAGGCCAGGGCCTGGTTGAGCGCGGTCTTGAGCGCCTTGACGATGCGGGCGTCGGTTTCTCCCGACTTGATGACACGACCTGGGTATTTCATGGTTGTTTGCCTGTTGCGGGGTTTCAGTAGTCCAGTCGTTCGACCTTGACGGGCACCGGCTTGGCCGGGTTGACGATGTAGCCCAGGGCTTGGCCGACCAGCTCGACCGAGTTGTCGAAGCAGCCGTGGGTGGAGGGCTCGCTGCCCGAGCCGTTGGAGATGCTGCGCGCGTCGAGCAGGTGCAAGTTGGCGCCGCCATGGGGCAGGCCCCGCCAGAAGTCCTGCCAGCGGCGCACATCGGCCACGCGGTCGCGGGCCCAGCTGTCGTCGGCCGCATCGGGCTGGGTGGTGGCGGGGTCGAAGTTGCGGGCCATGCCCAGCAGCGGCATCTTGTGCACGTCCTCGAACGAGCGGCTCACGAGGTAGAGCAGCGACTTGCGGTACGGCCCCACGGTGTCGTCGAGCTCGTTCTTGTCGGACAGGGTGTGGATGTGGAAGTGCTCGGCGGGCAACACGCCCTTTTGCACGGCCGGCACGTAGTGGTCGAGCGCAAAGCGCGTGGTGCAGGCCGGCGCGAACAGGCGCGTGCTGGCGGCCTTGAGGCCCGCTGCCGACATCTGCTTGAGCATCGAGCCCAGCACGATGGAGCCGGCGGAGTGGCCCACCAGGTGGATCTCCAGGCCCGGCACCTCGGCCTTGAGCTTTTTCAGCCGCTCCACCGCCAGGCGCACGCCACCTTGCGGGTCTTCGCTGGCGCGGATGGCGTTGAGCTTCATCTGGCCCCACATGGCGCCACCGGGTGCGCGCAGCACCGGCTCGAGCATGCGGTCGGTGCCTTCGGCGATGCGGT
>NZ_DCXA01000146.1:3556-11230 GCF_002328915.1 Aquabacterium sp. UBA2148 | reverse complement strand
GGCGGTCGAGCCAGCCGCGCGCCGGCGAGCCGCCACGCGAGGTGAGGCCGAACTTGGCGCCGAGTTCTTCGACCAGGTCGGAGACGGTCTCCATCGGGCCCGAGCGCCAGGTCACGAACAGGGGGTAGATGCCGTTGGCCAGGGCGTAAGGCGCCATCACGCGGACGCGGCCGACGGAAGCGCTCTCGCTGTTGAGTCCGCCGTGGGCGTAGACCATGACCTTGACGCTGCCCCGGGCCTTGAGCCAAGCGGCGGGGCGGCTGAGCACGGCCGAGTCGAGCGCGGCCTGCGGGCTTTCGGCCGTGATGTCGTTGCGCACCGGGAAGCCCCGGTCGAGCACGATGGTGTGGCGGTAGGCCTGGTCGGCGTCGAGCGGGCGGTGCTCGGGCTTGCGCACGCTGCGGTAGCGGCGCGCCAGGGCGTCGTCGGCACCGATGAGGCCATTGGGCCGGTCGGGCACGGCGCCCATGGCGCTGCCGCTGAAAGGCACCAGGAAGCGAGGCGAGCGCACCAGCTTGGCCGATGCGCCCGTGCCTTGGCTGCGCACCATGGGAGCCCCTTGCCCCAGTTGCTGGCAGGACACGCCCATGGTGAAAACCCAGGCGTCGGTGGCGTGCTGCACCCAGTCTTCATAGGGCAGCAAGGCAAAGCCGTGCGAGCCCCAGCTCGGGCCCCAGGAGTTCTGCACCACGAAGCCCTGCTCGTTGTAGCCCACCAGCGCGAAGGCGTGGCCGCCGGCTTGCTTGGGTTGGGCCACGGGCTTGATGCGCACCAGGTCGGCGTGGCCCTTGAGCTGCTTGCGCGTGGGCACGGCCCAGCCTTCGTGCACGGTGGCCGACACGTAGACCGCACCGTTCTGGAAGATGGCGGCCTGCAGGTCGACCACCGAACGCACGTCGACGCGGTAGTACACGCCCAGCGTGCGCGAGAGCGCGTCGACGTCCCAGTTGTGCTCGGGGTCGTCGGGCAGATCGGGGTCTTCCAGGGGGGCGACGTGCACGCGGCGGCCCTTGCGGTCGAGCTTGTAGGGCCACAGGTCTTCTCGGCACACGCCGTGGCGGTGCCAGCCCTTGAGCGCGCCGCGGCAGCTCGAGCCTTCGTAGTCTTCGCCCGGCCACTCGTCGTACATGCGCGCGAGCTGGTAGAGCATGGCGGGGCTGACCTTGCGCGCCTGGACCTCGGGCTTTTGCAGGCTGATCACGAAGCCGAGGTAGTTGACGACGGCGGCCAGGCCGAAGCCGGTGCAGGCCCCTTCGGAGCCCTGGTCGAGCACCAGCTTTTGTTTGGCGTACTGGGGCAGGTAGGTTTCGACCCAGTCCTTGGGCGGCCATTCCGATGGCAGGTTGCCCAGGGGCGGTGTGTAGGAGCGGTCTCGCAGGTCGAGCCGGTCAGGGCGGGCGTCGAGTGAAACGGTGCGTTGGCCGATGGTGGCCTGGCGGGTGGGCATGGGTGCGGTCTCCCCTTGTGTTGCATGTGCGAACAAATGCTAGCGAGAGGGCGCTCGCCTGCCCATCATGAAACCTAGGGAGTTGGGGTGCCTTTGCGCCAAGGTGCGTCGGCCTTGCGCCACGTCAGGGCGCAGTGATGCACCGCCATGTCTGGTACCGCCATGTCACCTTGCGCCAGGTGACCTCAGCATGTGCGACCTTGCTTCTGCTAGATTCTTGTCCCATAAACGATCAAGCAGAGAGGAACAACATGGCCACGTTGCCATTTGTTGTATTGGGTGACCGAACCACTCACGGTGGGTCGGTCATCAGCGCCGATTACACCTTTGACGTACACGGCAAGTACGTGGCTCGTGTCGGCGACATGACTGTGTGCCCACGGTGCAAGGGAACATTCCCAATTGTCAGTGGCTCGCCTGACATGTCGTCAATGGGCCAATCCCCGGCAAGACACGGCGACAAACAGCATGTGGCGCGACGCTGATCGCAGGCCAGGCCCTCTCCACCTGGTCGGCTCAAAGCTCAGTCACTGACCCCACTGCCCATGACCAAGCAGAGGCTTTGGTGCAAGCAGCCAGCGTCGCTGCGCCAACCACGTCGGGTGTCTGCCTTGACTGCCTGATGAGGGCAGCCGCAGCGGGCAGCTCAACCGTTGTGCGAGGGTGAGCATGGTCATTGATGTCAATGAGCGACTGGCCGAGTTGCGCCAGAACTGTGCCGCGCTTCGCCTTTACGCGCTGGTTGATGGTCTTCAATACCAAGATCGTCGCGGATTGCGGCTGGCTGCTCAAAATGGGTACAGACCGTTGTTCGCCGGGACGTCAGACGAGCCGTTGAGCCATGCTGGACCCTGGCTGGTGGACGCAGAAACAGCCGGGAAAGAGCACATCGATGACTTGGCTCGCCTCGAATTCGAAGCGCCCGCAGTGACTTGGTTGATCGCCCCTCAAACCCTGGAAGGATTGGCGCAATTGATGCAATTGCGCCTGAACACCCGTTTGCCTGATGGGCGAACAGCCCTGCTTCGTTTTTGGGATCCACGTGTGCTGGTGAGCCTGGCACAACTGCTGGACGAAGCCCAACGAGTTGAGTTCTTTGCGCACATCGAAGAATGGCACTTGCTTGACAACGGCAAGCGAGCATGGATCGGGAGGCAGTCATGCTGACACTGAACGAGGCCCAGTGGCGTGCACTTCAAGCCCATGACAATCGTCAGTTTGTGCTCAATGTTGTCGATCAGTTCTTATCCAAGAGGCCAGACATGCGCGAAACACTTGGGAAAGATGGCGTGGCCGAGCGCATGCAGGCGGCACATGAGTACGGCACCCGGATCGGTTTCACATCCACACCTCACTTGGTGCGATTGATGTACTTGGCCGCAGACGCACCTCGGATCCACGACGATCCCGTTGTCCATCACCATCTGAGCAAACCTGGCGCAACGCCAGAGCAGCGGCTGGATGACTTGCTGGCCGTCATGAACAAAAAACTTGAGGAGACTTCCTGATGGTTGCGCTTGTTGTTCCAGCGGTTGAAGCCGCTGCCATGCGTGTTCTGGCCGCCCTGGGTGTGGGCGTCGTCGCAGGCGCAGCAGGTGAAGCTGCGCGGAATGCTGCCAAGCAGCACAGCGAGGCGGCCGGACAGGCGAAGAGCACCCCGATCGCCAAAACCGAGGCCACGGCCGGCACAAAGGAAAAGTGCAAGGAGTGCCCGCCAGACAAAGGTGCGCCCCTCAACAGATCAACCGCTGGCTGGTCTGACACATCGATTGCTTACCAAGCAAAAATCTGCGGTCTTCCGGTTGGGGCAGGCTTCATCACGGAGTGGATGTTCAACGGCATCAGCTTCGATGGCTTCGATTCCTCTCAATGTCTGTTGAAGGAAGCAAAGGCGAAGTACGATCAATTTTTTGACGAGTACCGCAGGGTTCGCGGCTGGTGGACAGAAGGTGCCGACAAGCTGGTCGAAGAGGCTTACCGGCAAGCCTCCGCTGCGCAACCAAGACCACCTGTCCAGTTGCGATGGCATTTCATGGAGCCCATCAGCTACCGTTATTTCTCCAAGGTGATCAAAGCCGCATATCCCGATGTCGAGGTGGTCTTCCAGCCATGAAATCAACACCAGCGATGGAGCTGTTCCTTCGTCGAGCACAGCCCACATTGATCGACGTCACCACGCAGTTGCAAGAGCTGTACGAATTCGCTCGTGTTGTCGGCGAGTTTTCACCGCTGTTGCAGCGCTGGTGTCTTTCGTCGGACACAAGCAAACACGACGCACTCTTGCACGACGCCTTTGATGCCAATGGACCCACAACGGCTGCGTTGGCCGTTCTCCATCACAAGAGCAAGGGCGTGACCGACGTTCGTTCCATTTCTCTTTGGAATGGTGCCGAATCAGATGCCGAAGTCGCCACGCTGTCATCTCGCGTGAACACCCTCGGTCGGCCGGACACGGTGGAATTCGCCATGCGAGTCGCTCCCGAAGTCACGGACTGGCGCGTGCCGCTTGGCTGGCTGCAACGCGCCATTGCCATCTGGCGTCCAAACGCCTGTTCATTCGGCCCGTATTGGTACAGTGACCACAAGGTCTTTGAAGATCGCCCGGGTGTTGCCTGGATGCTCTACCTGCCCAAAGTCTTGACTGCGCAGCAGGTGCCAGAAGCTCGTGCCTTGGTGCCTGTTGCCGATGAAAACAACCAGCCCATGGGCACCATCATTGTCAGCATCACCGATGAGCCCTTCTCCGAAAACAACCCGGAACATGTCAAGGTGGCCAACTCGATTGAAACTCGGTTGGTTGACCAAGATCTGTTGCCACGTTACGCGGATTTGTGAGGGGTGCTGCGGCAGCAGCAAAAGAAGGTAGCCCGCCCAAGTGGGCAGTCCGCTGCAATCACATCAAGGCGACACCTTGCGCTTGATGAGCTGGGCCAGCGGCTGCGGCAGGCTGGCCAGCGAGCTCAGCACGTGCGGCAGCAGGCGCAGCTTCAGGCCCGCGAACGCGTTGGGCACCACGGCCTCGATGAGGTGCGGCCCCGGCGAACGCAAAGCGTTTTCAAGCGCGGTGTTGAACTCTTCGGCCGTGGTGGCGCGCACCGAGTGCACGCCCATGCTGGCGCCCAGTTGCACGAAGTCCAGCCCGGGGTTGGACAAATCGAGCTGCGAGCGGGCCTTCTCGCCGCTGCCGCCGCCCTGACCCGTGGCGCCCACGCGCTGAAGCTCCACGTTGAGGATGGCGTAGGACTTGTTGTTGAGGATGACGGTGGTGACGTTGAGCCGCTCGCGCGCCATCGTCCACAGCGCCTGGATGGTGTACATGGCCGAGCCGTCGCCGACCAGGGCCAGCACTGGCCGATCGGGGCAGGCAATCGCCGCGCCCACCGCGTTGGGCAGGCCCTGGCCGATGGCGCCACCCGTGAGCGTGACCACGTCGTGGCGCGGCGCGCCCTTGGTGAAGTGCGGCAGCATCACGCCCGAGGTTTGCGCCTCGTCGACGATGATGGCGCGCTCGGGCAGCAGGTGGCCCACGGCCTTGCAGACCTTCTCGGCGGTGAGCTTGCCCTTGGGGCGCTCGGGCCGCGTGGCCGATTGCAGCACGGGCTGCACGGCGTCGGCACCGAGCTTTTGCGCCAGCTTCGACAAGCCGCCCACGGCATCTTGCGAAGGTGAGGCCAGGGTGTGCACGGTGCAGCCTTCGGGCACCAGGTCACTGGCCTTGCCGGGGTAGGCAAAGAAGGACACCGGCGACTTGGCGTCGACCAGGATCAGGTGCTTGAGCCCGTGCAGCTGCACCGAGGCCAGCTCGGCCAGGTAGGCGATGCGCTCGACGTGGGGCAGGCCTGCGCCGCGCTCGATGCGCGTGGGAAAAACCTCGGCGAACAGCTTGACGCCGGCCTTGACCGCGATGCGCGAAGCGGCAAGGAGCCCCGGCTCGCGCAGGGCCCGCGCGCCCATCAGCAGCGCGGTCTTCTCGCCCGACTGGATGGCCCGGGCGATGGCGTCGATGACGTCGTCCTCGGCCACCGGTGGCAGCACCAGCGTCGGCAGGGCCGCGGGCACGCCACCTTCGCTCCACGACACGTCGGCCGGCAGGATCAGCGTGGTGACCTGCGCAGGGGTGCTCATCGCGGTGGCCACCGCCTCGGCGGCGTCGTTGGCCAGCTCGGCGGTGGACGACGAGGTGCGCACCCACTTGGAGACGTTGCGGGCCACGGTTTCGATGTCGGATTGCAGCTGTGCGTCGTACTGGACGTGGTGGGTGGCGTGGTCGCCCACGATGTTGACGATGGGCACCCGGCCCTTGCGCGCGTTGTGCAGGTTGGCCAGGCCATTGCCCAGGCCGCAACCCAGGTGCAGCAAGGTGGCTGCGGGCTTGCCGGCCATGCGAGCGTAGCCGTCGGCCGCGCCGGTGGCCACGCCTTCGAAGAGCGTGAGCACGGCGCGCATGCGCGGCTCGTGGTCGAGCGCGGCCACGAAGTGCATCTCGGAGGTGCCGGGGTTGCTGAAGCACACGGTCACGCCGGCGTCGGCGAGGGTCTTCATCAGGGCTTGGGCGCCATTCATGTCGGGGTCTCCTGCGGGTCGGGTGTTCGTGTTGAAAGCGGTCGAAATGGGGTCGGCAAGCGCTCAGTCCAGGTGGGCGGGGCCGATGTCCGCCACCCGGGTCACGCCAGCCAGGGTCATGGCCAGCTGGAGTTCACGCTGCCAGCTGCGCAGCAAGTCGGTCAGCGCGGCCTGGCCCCCTGCGGCCAGCGCCCAGGCCCAGGGCCGACCGATGAGCACGCCCTGGGCGCCCAGCGCCAGCGCGCGGAACACATCCACACCACTGCGCACGCCGCCATCGACCAGCACGGTCAGCGCGCCATCGACGGCCCGCGCGATGCCCGGCAGCTTGCAGGCGGTGGCGGCCACGCCATCGAGCTGCCGGCCGCCGTGGTTGGACACGACCAGTCCTTGCACGCCGCTGCGCACGGCCATGCGCGCGTCTTCCTCGTCGAGGATGCCCTTGAGCAGCACGGTGCCCGGCCACTGGCTGCGCACCCAGTCGATGTCGGACCAGGTCACAGTGGGGTCGAACTGCGTGTCGATCCAGGCCTTGAAGGCGTCCATGTCCTGGGCCAGCGGCACCTGGTCGTGGAGGTTGCCAAATCCATGCGGCTTGCCTTGCACACCCACGTCCCAGATCCAGCCAGGGCGAGACAGCAGGTGAGCCGCCTTGATCAGGGCCGCGCGGCCAGCCGGGGCCGACAGGCCGTTGCGGGTGTCGCGGTGGCGCATGCCCGAGGTGGGCAGGTCGACCGTGAAGACCAGGGTGCGGCAACCGGCTGCCCAGGCGCGTTGCAACAGGGCCTGCACGATGCCCCGGTCGCGCAACATGTAGAGCTGGAACCAGATCGGCTGCTGCACGGCGGCCTGCACCTCGCCCAGCGAGCAGATGCCCACGGTGGACAGGGTGAAGGGCACGCCGGCGGCTTCGGCGGCGCGGGCGGCCTGGACCTCACCGCGTCGCGCCAGCAAACCACCCAGGCCCACGGGCGCCAACGCCAGCGGCATCCGGCAGGGCTGGCCAGCCAGCGTGGCCGAGGTGTCGACGCCATCAACGTCGCGCAGAACCCGCTGACGCAAGGTCACGCCAGACCAGGCGGTCTCGTTGGCACGCAGGGTCTGCTCGTCGGTGGCGCCGCCGTCCACGTAGTCGAAAAGGAAACGGGGCAGCTTCGCCTGGGCCCTCAGGCGCAGGTCGGCAGCGGTGGCGGGCAGGTGCAGGGGCATGTTGGTGGACGCCTTCTCGCAAAGAGGGGTCAACGCGAGTGGGTGGCGCGGTGGGGCTCACCCGCGGCATCGGACGCCGCCACGTACCGCCGCATCACCCAGGCAAACAGCAGCCCGCCCACGTACATCAGCACCCCATACAGCGCCCCGGGGATGGCCATGGTGCCGTCCTGCAGCACCGTGCTGGCGATCACCAGCGCCAGGGCCGCGTTCTGCACCGCCGTCTCGATGCCCAGCGTGATCGACTGGCTGCGCGACAGGCGCGCCAGCCAGGCCACCGCAAAGCCCAGGCTCAGCATGGTCAGGTTGAGCACCAACGCCAGCGGCGCCAGGGCCGTGAAGTGCGCCTGCACCATCGGCCAGTTCTTGATGACGGCCAGCACCACGATGAGCACGAACAGCCCCGTGGCGATGCGCGTGGCGCGTGGCTCGAAGCGCAGCGCCCAGCCCGTCCA
>NZ_DCXA01000146.1:1935-3501 GCF_002328915.1 Aquabacterium sp. UBA2148 | reverse complement strand
CAGCGCCCAGCCCGTCCAGCGGTGGCGCGCGACCATGCCGAGCGTGACCGGCAGGCCCATCACCAAAGCCACCTGCCCCATCATCAAACCCACCGGCACGTTGACCGCGCGCTCGGTGCCCATGAAGTGCGCCAGCGCCCCGGTCACGATGACCGGCAAGGTGAAGATCGTCAGCAAGCTGGCGATGGCCGTGAAGCCCAGGGCCAGGGCCACGTCGCCACGCGCCAGGTAAGTCAGCAGGTTCGAGGTGGCGCCCGTGGGGCACGCGGCCAGGATCATGAAGCCCACCGCGAAAGCCCCGCTCAGGCCCATGAGCTTGAGCATGCCGAAGCACACCAGCGGCAGCAGCACGAAGTGGCTGAAGACACCCACCAGCAGGGCCCTGGGCTGCACCAGGATGCGCCGGAAGTCCCCCACCGTCAGCCCCAGGCCGAGCGAGAACATGATGAAAGCCAGGATCAGCGGCAGCAGCACGCTGGAAACAACATCACCTTGCACCTTGGTTCCTTGTCAGACGGTTGTCGATGGGGTGAAAACGAAGCGCATCAAGCCCCGGTCACGATGGAGCGGGCCGCCGCGCGGGCCGTGAGGATGCAGCCCGGCAGGAAGGTGCCTTCCAGCGACCGCTTGCCGCTGGCCCCGCCCCCGCCGAAGCCGGCCGCCTCGCCCACGCAATACAGGCCCGACACCGCCTGGCCATCGGCTTGCAGCACGCGGCTTTGCAAGTCGGTCTGCAGCCCACCCAGGCTCTTGCGCGTGATCAGCTGCACCTGGATGGCGATGTACGGGCCCGCGCCCCTGGCCTGCAATGGCGCAGGCTTGCAGGTGCGCATGCGGTCGGGTCCCCACTGTCGTGCGTGCACGATGCGGCGGACCTGGTCGTCGTTGGCCAGCTCCAGGCCCTTGGCGAAGTTGGTGTCGAAAGCGTCGACCGTGGCCTGCAACACCACCGGGTCGATGTGCTGCTCGCCTTGTTCGGCCAGCGTCAGCGCGTTCATCTTGCGGGCCAGACCCGCCAGCGTGTCGTCGACCAGGAAGTGCGGGCTCTCGCGCTGCATCTGCTTGACGAGGCGGTGGTTGCCCAACGCGATCTCCAGCAGGAAATGGACGAGCTGCTTGTCGCGCACGCGCTGGTTGTGTTCGGCACCGGAGATGGCGAACTCCTTGGCCGCGATGCGCCAGTTCATGAGGTGCCAGGTCCAGGGCTTGGGTTGCGCGGCCACCTGCTGGCAGAGTTCGTGCGTGTCGAAACCGGTGACCAGGGGCTCGGGCCCGATGCGCCGGCCGGCGTGGTCCAGCCACAGCGCCGACTTGCACGGGATGGTCGACAGACCATGGCCGGGGAAGTGCGGTTGCGGGTGCGGGATGCCGGCGGCGTAGTTCCACATCTCGCCCGCGTGGGTGAGCTGGGCGCCGAGTTCGTCGGTGGCCAGGCGGTGCAGGACGCCGTCGGCAAACGGGTGGGCACCGTTGAGCAGGGTGGCCGGGCGCGGGCGGTGCGCCGGCCAGTTGGCGATGCACTGCTCGGTCGAGCCGTTGACGCCGCCCATGGCCAGCACCACCACG
>NZ_DCXA01000146.1:0-1882 GCF_002328915.1 Aquabacterium sp. UBA2148 | reverse complement strand
CCCATGGCCAGCACCACCACGCCCGCCTCGATGCGCTCCTGCGCGCCGCTGGCCTCGTGCACAGCCTGAACGCCACCCATCACGCCACCGCTGTTTTCCAGGCCGACGACGCGGTGACCGCTGAGCACCTTCAGGCGCCCGCCGGAATCGGCCGCCTGCATGGCCGAGATCATGCGCCGCGTGAGCTCGCGCGAGGTGCCCCAGACCACGTGGTAACGCGGCACGCTGTTGCCTTCGCCAAAGCGCCCGCGCTCGACCCAGTTCACCGCCGGGAAGAACTTCAGGCCGTGCGAGACCAGCCAGTCGTAGACCTGCTCGCGCGAGTGCTGCACGTAAAAATCGGCCCAGCGGCGGGGCCAGGTGTCGGCCTCGGCCAGCTCACCGAAGCTGAGCCAGTCTCGCAGGGCGCGCTCGGGCGAATCGGCGATTTTCATGCGGCGCTGCAAGGGGGTGTCGACCAGGGCCATGCCCCCGAAGGCCCACAGGGCCAGGCCGCCCAGGCGCTCGGGCGTGTCGCGATCGACCACGGTCACGTGCCGGCCCGCCTTGAGGCATTCCAGGGCCGTGACGATGCCCGCCAAGCCCCCACCCACCACCACCACGTCCGTCCGCACAGCCGAAGCCATCGATCGCTTCCTTCTTCCAACACGTCGCTGGCCGCGACCTTATCCACTTATGATCCCTGACCATTGACTTTGGAGGACAGCGAGATTGACTTCACAGGCCATGGTGTCGATGAGCTGGGTGCGCACAGTGTTGGCAGAAGCGCAGCGCCAGGGAATCGAGGAAACCACCCTGCTGCGCGCCGCGGGCATCCAGCCTCAGGAGCTCGATCGCGAGCGCTGGCCCATCGACCACATCACCCGGCTGTGGCGGGCCGCCGCGCGCCTGACGCAGGACGCAGGGTTCGGCCTCAAGGCCGGCACCGTGGTGGGACCGGCCAGCTTCAACGTGGTCGGCTTCATCGTGCAGTCGGCCGCCACGCTGCGCCAGGCCCTGACCGTGGTGCAGAAGTACCAGTCGCTGATTTCCGACGGCGGGCGCTTTCAGCTGCTGGCCGGCCCCCAGACCAGCTGGCTGGTCTACCACCCCAGGCAGGGTGACCTGGCCTTCAGCCCCCACCAGATCGAGGCGGTGTTGGCCGCCGTGGTCAGCGCCTCTCGCTGGATCACGCCACAGCCCCTCAGGCCGACCCTGGTGCGTTTCAGCCACGAGGCCGTGGGGCCCTTGGCCGGCTACCGCGAGGCGTTTGCCTGCCCGATCGAGTTCAACCAGGCCTACAGCGGCCTGCTGATCGACAACAGCGTGCTCGATTTGCCCCTGCCGCAGGCCAATGCCCAGCTGGCGCGCCTGCACGAGCAGTACGCGGCGGCGCAGCTGCAAGCGCTGGCGCAGCAGCAGGGCCTGGACGAGGCCGTTCGCAACTGGTTGCGCGAGCAAATGGCCTCAGGTGCGCGCATGGCGGCGCCCACCCGGGCCGAAGCGGCGACCGCCTTCGGCCTGGGTGAACGCACCTTGGCGCGCCGACTCAGCGAGCGGGGCACCCACCACAACGCCTTGCTCGATGAAGCGAGGCGCGAGCTGGCGCTGCAATGGCTGGCAGGGGGCGAGCGCACGGTGCGCGAAGTGGCCCAGCAACTGGGCTTCGCCGAACTCAGCCCTTTTTATCGGGCGTTCCAGCGCTGGAGCGGCAGCTCGCCGCGCGCCTGGGCCACCCGCAACCGCTCGGTCGGCTGATCAAGCCACCGCGCGCAAGCGGGCCTGCGGCACCCAACGACGCAACAGGGCAGCCAGCTGCCTGAGCTCGCAGGGTTTGGGCAAGAAGTCGTCGAAGCCCGAAGACGGCAGGTGCATGCCCGCCGCATCGAAGCTGCAGGTGCTG
>NZ_DCXA01000147.1:0-3073 GCF_002328915.1 Aquabacterium sp. UBA2148 | reverse complement strand
GTGGCTGCCATCGTCGAGAAACACGGCCGCATCCACGGCCTGGTCAACAACGCCGGTGGGCAGTTCCCCTCCCCGGTCTCGGCCATCTCCAAGCGCGGCTTCGACGCGGTGGTCACCAACAACCTGACCGGCGGCTTCCTGATGATGCGCGAGGTCTACAACCAGAGCATGGCCAAGCACGGTGGTTCGGTGGTCAACATGACGGCCGACATGTGGAACGGCATGCCCGGCATGGCGCACTCGGGTGCGGCGCGCGCGGGCATGGCCAACCTGACCAAGACGGCGGCCTACGAATGGGCCGCGTCGCACGTGCGCGTGAACGCGGTGGCGCCGGGCTGGATCGCGTCCAGCGGCATGGACAGCTACGGCCCGGCCATGGCGCCCATGATCCGCATGCTCAAGGACAACCTGCCGGCCAAGCGCATGGGCCTGGAGGCCGAGGTCAGCTCGGTGATCTGCTTCCTGCTCAGCCCAGGCGCCGCCTTCGTCACGGGCATCACGGTGGCCATCGACGGCGGCGCACCGCTGCACAGCCCCGTCATGCCCACGCCCAACCACGCAGGGGCGCCCAGCTTCAATGGCTTTCACCGTGCGGTGACGCCGGGGGTGCTGCAGGGCGACGCGAGCTGAACCGCCGGGGCCTGAGCGCCCGGCTCGGGACGCCGCTCAAGGCGTGACCAGCTTTTGTCCAGCCCTTTGGCACCAACATGGTCTTTGTCGCTGCCTAGAATCAATGCAACCTTGATTCAAAACAGCGACGCCCCATGTCCATGCTGAACGCGGTGCTCGTCGCCGCAGCCCTGCTTTTCGCGGCCAAGTCCATCGCCTGGCTGATCCAGCGCCAGCAGGGCAACGGTGGCATCGTCGACGCCATCTGGGCCTGGGCGCTGGGCGGCCTGGCCGTGTGGTTCGCCCTTGCGGGCAGCGCCGCACCCGACGTGCGCTGGACCCTGGCCGCCATGGGTGGCCTGTGGGGCCTGAGGCTGGGCACCTACCTGTGGCGCCGCAACTGGCGCGCGACCGAAGACTGGCGCTACGCCAAGTTCCGCGCCGAATGGGGCCCCAAGGCGCAATCCAAGATGTTCTGGTTCTTCCAGTTCCAGAACCTGTTCACGCTGGCCCTGGCCTGCAGCGCCTTCCTGCCTGCGGCCTACCGCGAAGGCTCGCCCGGCCCCGTGGCCCTGGGCCTGGCCGTGGCCATCCTGCTGTTGTCGGTGTGGGGAGAAGGCCTGGCCGACGATCAGCTGCGCCGTTTCAAGGCGGACCCCAGCCAACGCGGCCGCGTCTGCGACGTGGGCCTGTGGCGCTACAGCCGCCACCCCAACTACTTCTTCGAGTGCGTGCACTGGCTGGCCTACCTGCCGCTGGCCTGGGGCAGCGACCTGTGGGCCTGGGGCCTGATCGCGCCGCTGGTGATGGTGCTGCTGCTGCTCAAGATTTCGGGTGTGCCCTTGCTCGAAGCCGAAATGGCCCGCCGCAAGCCCGGCTACGCCGAGTACATGCGCCGCACCAGCATGCTCGTGCCCTGGCCCCCCAAGGCTGGCTGAACGCATCGCCTCTGCACATTCGCTGCACAACCTTTGCATCCGATCGCGCATCGGCTGCGTAAGTCCAGTCAGTCCCCCGCGTCAATTCAGGAGATCCGACCATGATGTTCGCACTCGACTGGGCCGAAGCAGGCCTGCTGCCCGATGCCGTGATCCGCGCCGGCATGCGGCGCCTGATGGCGCAACGCCTGGCAGCGCACCACGACATGCCGCTGTCGCGCCGCACGGCCGAGTTCCGCGCCTTCGTCGACCAGCTCAAGGCCAGCCCGATCGCCATCCACACGGCAGACGCCAACGTGCAGCACTACGAGGTGCCGGCGCAGTTCTTCCACCAGCACCTGGGCCCGCGCCTGAAGTACTCGTGCTGCTGGTACGAGCGTGGCACCGAAACGCTGGCCGAGGCCGAGGAGGCCATGCTGCGCGTCTACGCCGAACGCGCCCGGCTCAACGCCCTGCCCCCCGGTGCCCGCGTGCTCGACCTCGGTTGCGGCTGGGGTTCGCTGAGCCTGTGGCTGGCTGAAAAGTACCCTCACCTGCAGATCGTCGGCTTCAGCAACTCGAACGGCCAGCGCGAATTCATCGAAGGCCGCGCACGCGAGCGGGGTTTCAACAACCTGCGCATCGTCACAGGCAATGTGGCCACCGACCCGATGCCTGCCGACGCCCTGCAGCAAGGCTTCGACCGCGTCATCTCCATCGAGATGTTCGAGCACATGCGCAACTACCAGCTGCTGCTCAAGAAGGTGCGCGGCTGGATGAAGGACGACGCCAAGCTCTTCGTGCACATCTTCGCCCACCCCACCCTCGCCTACCCGTACGAGGTCAAGGACAAGAGCGACTGGATGACCCAGTACTTCTTCCTCGGCGGCATCATGCCCAACGAGCACCTGCTCGCGCAGTTCCAGGACGACGTCAAACTGGTGAACCAGTGGTGGGTGGACGGCACGCACTACCAGAAGACGGCCGAGCACTGGCTGCAGGGCATGGACGGCAACAAGGCCGCCGTGCTGGCCACCTTCAAGCAGTGCTACGGCGATGACGCCGAACGCTGGGTGCAGCGCTGGCGCATGTTCTACATGGCCGTGGCGGAGTTCTTCGGCTACGAGCACGGCAGCGAGTGGGGCGTGACCCACCTGCTGTTCGAAGCACGATGAGCGGGCGGCGCGCATGAACTTCATCAACCAGTTGCGCCTGACCGCCGTGGCCGCCGCCTCGGTGCTGGTGCACGACCTGTGCCTGGCCGAAACCGTGGTCGGCTTCGCGCGCGATGCGGCCACACAGCGCTTCCTCTACGCCGAGGTGCACGAGTTCAACCGCGCGCCAGACGGCAAGGTGCTCACGGCACAGGCGCGCTACCTGGATCCTCAGGGCCGCGAGATCGCCCGCAAGTCGCTCGACTACCGCGCCAACCGCTTCATCCCCCTCTACAAGATGGAGGTGCCTGCGCAGCGCTACACCGAGGGCATCCGCAGCAACGCGGACCCGGTGGTCGTGTTCAAGCAGGATGGCGAGCGCGAGGAAACCAA
>NZ_DCXA01000291.1:5560-6631 GCF_002328915.1 Aquabacterium sp. UBA2148 | reverse complement strand
TCTGGCTGGCCTTGCGGCTGGCCACGGTCTCGGCCTTGTCGTGGGCGGCAGCCACGGCCTCGACGGCGATCTCGGCGAAGTTGGCGGGCAGCTCGCCCTTCATGCGGCGCACGAACTCGGCGGCTTCAGCGGGGAAAAGGGCCTTGTAGGCCTCGAAGCGCTGGTTCCAGTCGGCCACCAGCAGCTCGCCGTCGGCGCGGGCGTCCCAGTCGGCGCGGACTTCTTCGGGGATCACGAAGGCCTCGTGCGACCAGCCGATGGCTTCGCGCGTGAGCTTGATCTCATCGCCACCCAGCGGCTCGCCGTGGGCCTTGGCCGTGTTGGCGCGGTTGGGCGAGCCCTTGCCGATGTGGGTCTTGCAGACGATCAGGGTCGGCTTGTCAGCAGACAGCTTGGCCTTGACGATGGCGCCGTCGACGGCATCCACATCGTGGCCGTCAACCGGGCCGATGACGTTCCAGCCGCAGGCCTCGAAGCGCTGGGGCGTGTTGTCGACGAACCAGGGCGTGACCTGGCCGTCGATGGAGATGCCGTTGTCGTCGTACAGGGCGATCAGCTTGTTCAGCTTCCAGGCGCCGGCCAGGGCCACGGCCTCATGGCTGATGCCTTCCATCAGGCAGCCATCGCCCAGGAAGGCGTAGGTGTGGTGGTTGACGATGTCGTGGCCGGGGCGGTTGAACTCGGTGGCCAGCAGCTTTTCAGCCAGCGCCATGCCCACGGCGTTGGTGATGCCCTGCCCCAGCGGACCGGTGGTGGTCTCGACGCCCGGGGTGATGCCGACCTCGGGGTGGCCCGGGGTCTTGCTGTGCATCTGACGGAAGGCCTTGAGGTCGTCGATGGACAGGTCGTAGCCCGACAGGTGCAGCAGGGCGTAGATCAGCATCGAGGCGTGGCCGTTGGACAGCACGAAGCGGTCGCGGTCGAACCAGTTGGGCTGCGCCGGGTGGTGGCGCAGGTGACGGCTCCACAGGGCCACGGCCATGTCCGCCATGCCCATCGGTGCACCAGGGTGACCGGAATTGGCTTGCTGGACGGCGTCCATGGCCAGCGCACGGATGGCGTTGGCCCGAG
>NZ_DCXA01000291.1:0-5488 GCF_002328915.1 Aquabacterium sp. UBA2148 | reverse complement strand
ATGGCGGTGATGTTTTTGGTGGAGTGGGACATGGCGGGCGGAAGGGGTTGGGCTGCGGGAAACCCTGGATTTTAGCTTGGTGTGGCCGGTGACATGGCTGGGACTGTCAAACGGTTGGCAGGCTTTCTTGATGCAGCCTATACAACAAAAGATAAAATGTTGTATAACACACCATGCCCGAGCACTTCACAGACCTGCCTGTTTCCGCCGCCACGGCGTTTGCGCAACTGCAAACTGCAGCCATGGCAGCTGAACTGGCCCGAGATGTTTCACACTTGCAAGGCAGCTTCTCGACCAAGTTGGTGAAAGGGACCCGGCAGTGGTACTTCGCTTACCGCGAAAACACCCACTCGGTCAGGCAGATCTACGTGGGGCCAGACAACGAAGAAGTGCAGCGCGTGATCGAGAGGGCGCGCCAGCAAGCCCCGCTTGAAAAACTCAAACCCCTTGCCAAATCCGCGTTGGCCTTGGGCTGCGCGCCCATCCAGCGCAAACACCTCAGCGTCATCCTGCGGCTCAACGAGTTTGGTTTCTTCAGGGCGGGCGGCGTGCTCATCGGCACGCATGCCTTCCTGGCATATGCCAACCAATTGGGCGTGCGCTGGAACAGCCCCGACCAGACCTCGGACATCGACTTTGCCCACGCAGGGCGCAATGTGTCGATTGCCTTGCCAGCCACGATTGACGCTCAACCCCACTCGGCGCTCACCACGATGGAGAGCGGCTTCTTGCCACTGGTGCAGTACCGAGGCAGCGCAGGCGCCTCGTACAAGCACAAAGACGAGCCTGAGTTTCAGGTTGACTTCCTGACGCCACGAACCTCTGACAGCGAAGAACCCATCCACATCGACAACCTCGACGTGGCTTTGCAGCCGCTGCGGTTCATGGAGTTTTCACTGGAAGGCGTTCAACAGACCACGCTGTTCGACCCAACCGGGCGATGCGTGGTGGTCAACCTGCCCGCACCGGAGCGTTACGCCGTGCACAAATTGCTGATCATCGGCGAGCGTGCTGGGGCTTTCAGGGCCAAGGTGAGCAAGGACTTGGCGCAGGCCGCGGCCTTGATGAGCTACTTTGCGGCCAACGACCCAGAGGCCTTGCAGGAGGCCTGGGCCGATGCGTTGAGTCGGGGGCCGGGGTGGAGGAAGCGGGCGCTGGAAGGGCGCAAGGCGTTGGGAAATTTGGCACCAGAGCTTGCGTCAGTCTTAACGCATGAGCGATGAGAACCCTGCCCTGGATAGGGATCCCTCTTTTTTGACGGAGGCAGAGGAAACTGCTTGGTCTGCGTAACAGAGAGATCAGAACCTCAGGACACCGAATCGGTGCTAGCCAGCATCCATGGCCAGCGCCCGGGTGGCATTGGCTACGGCGGTGCCGCAGGACAACTGAAACCACGAACACCTCCGCTACAAGCTTGTCGTCAGTTCATTCGGCAACGCCAAACCCCGAGGTCTCAACGGGAGCGTCCAACCATATCCAGCCGTTCGGCGATGCGATGCAACTTCTCTCGATATGCGTTGACTCGCTGGGCACCGATCGCATCAAGGGGAACCTGCACCAAACCGCCTTCCTCTTCCTGGAACGAACTAAGGCTGCGATCAGTTGCATCGTACTTCGTGATGACATCTCCACACCTGGACGCTACGTCCTTCAATCGGATCAAATCCGACATCCGATCTTCCCGGATGTGCATGCGCGCCCGGTCGTCAACGGCGTAATACTCAGCCCCGAGTTCAGCCGCCCGTTTTTCGTCCATCTTGTTGTAGTTGGCCAAAGCAGACATGCGGATGCCTGTCTCGAAGGTGACGCAATCTCGAACAGGCAGTGCCTCGGGCACGCCACCTAAAGCAAAGCGCTCAAGCATGGGCTTGAGATCCAGCAGCGACACCATCCCATCGACAGTATTTGGTCGGTTGACCACCTTGCCGTCGCGATACACCAGGTAGGCCAACACCACATGGTTCTGCTCTGGCATGACGACACTGGTGCCGTGACCGTAGACCTGCGACTCCAGCACGGGTTGCCCGAACTTGTGGATTTTGCGAGTCTCGCCGAAGGACTCACCGTGATCAGAGAGGAACACCACCAATGTGTCATCCAGGCGACCGGCAGCTTGCAATTCCTTCATCAACTGATCGATTTGACCATCCACAACCGTCAGCGCATTGACGTGCTCCGATCGGAAACGGTTCTCCGCCTCCAGTACGCGGCGCGCGTCACGCGCGACATAGGGGTAATGTGCAGATTCGAGATGAACCGCCATGAACAAGCGTTTGCGCTGCGCCGAAGCCGACTGGCTCACAGCTTCCACGAAATCTGCTGCGGGGTAAGTCGCGTGTGCCGCGACGTTGAGTCGCGAATGGGGCAAGAGCCAGGCCGAAACGCCGGTCTGCAAAAACAAGTTGACCAGCGGCGAGTCATTGAATTTCTGGATGAGGAAGTCCAGCGCGCCGTGATCAGGGCCGACCACCACATCGAATCCGAAGGACTCGTCGATGCTGCAGAACCGACGTTCGTCCAGGCCGAAGATGGTGGCGTAACCACGTTGCTGCAATACCATCGGCAGCATACCGCTGCGGTCGACCTGGTCAGGGTGACGCAGGTTGAAGACCCCCCCATGGTCGGCAGGCGAACGACCGGACAGGATAGACAGCCAGGTTGGGCACGTGCGCCCCATAGGGCTCCATGCGTTCGTGTGCGCGACGGTCTGTCGATAGAGTGCATGGAAGTGAGGCATGGCCTCTGGATGCGCCTGCAAGACGCGCTGCGACAAGGAGTCGATGCCGATCAGGATCACATTGCGGTGTGCCTTCTCGGGCTCCACGTTCGCTTCCACCGAGCGGTTGTAGCCCAAGCCGGCTGCCATCAGCGCAACCATCGTGACCGATGCGACCAGAGCAGGCTTGCGACTGGGCATGCGCCACATGGGCCAAAGCGAACGAGTGAGCAAGGCCAGCGCCAGCGCAGTGGTCAAGGCCAGCACGGGCACCAAGCTGCCCTCGCCCAACCACCGATGACGACTTTCTTGGAACAGCCATTGATTCCACGCGTACAGCAACACCCACAGCAGCATGGCCGAAGCCAGGGAGGCAACAACCGGCCTCACCTGAGAGAACCCGGCAATGCCGCGATGCAGCGCGCGGTGAACAGGAAAGCAAAGGGCCAGCAAACCCAGGTGCGTGAGCAGGGTCAGCATCAGGGCCTGCTGGATAGGAGGCCCTGATAGCACTTGCTCCATCAGGTGCAGCAGCACCGGACTCATTCGGTTGTCCAGCGACATGCCACTCGCATATGGAGCGATGTACAGAAGCACGAACAAGGAAAAGCCCGACACAGAGGACATGGCCACGCCCCTCAACAAAAACAAAAAAGGGGCCCGCAGGCCCCTCTCAACAAACTGGGATCAAGACCCTGCTGCAGCAGCAGCGACAGAGTTTTTCTGCGCAGCATCGCGCAACTCCGTGCTCTTGAAGTTCGTAGCAGCGATCTGCCATGTGAGGGCCGTGCCATCGGTCGGGATGTTTGGCGTGAAGCGCAGCGTTGCCGTTTGTCCATCGGCAGCCAAGCCAGTGGCAGCGGTCAAGTTGACAGTGATCACGCCGTTGACAACCGTGCCGCTGGCCACCTCATTGGTCGCTGTGATATTGGGGAGGGTGCCTTCGTTTGCCACATCATCACACGTAGCTGTGTTGCCTCCATTTTCTTGGATGCAAACTGCCACGGCGGTTTTCGCCGCGTCAACAGCAGATTGAGCATTGGCCAGTCGAGACTTGGAGACGTAGTTTTGATACTGCGGAATCGCCACAGCCGCCAAAATGCCGATGATCGCCACAACGATCATCAGTTCGATCAGGGTGAAACCTTGTTGAACGCGCTTCATGTTGAACTCCTCAGCCCCTCAAGGGCCACTGGTAAAAAGGGTTTGCAGCCAGCGACCGACTTCGCCGACCGCACGCCAGACATGGTGCATCCCGCGTGCCAGCTTTCAGAGCCCGAAAAAACGTGATTTCCTGCTCGGTTTCCCTCGACCCACCCCACCAAACCAACACGCCTGGTCGGATGTGTTTCAAGGCGTCAGCCCAAAAACGTCACCCAAAGGTCTGAGCTGACAATTTTTGTCGTCTTCGCGAAGGCTTGTCCTTCAAGCGCACCCCCGCTAACATTTGCGCATGCTCCATGGAGACACATCATGCGCATGACCATTGTTGATTCACCCCCATCCACCCGCAAGGCCACCAACGTCTCTTTGGGCGCCAACCTGCTGGCCGAAGCCAAGGCGCTGCGCATCAACATTTCCCAGGCAGCAGAAGCGGGCCTGAGTCAGGCGGTGGCAGCCAAACGCGCCGAGTTGTGGTTGCAGGCCAACCTCGAAGCGCTTGAAAGCTCCAACGCCCACGTGGAACGCGAAGGCCTGCCGCTCGCCCGGCACAGGCAGTTCTGATGGCTCGGTTTTCGGTCTACGCCAACCCGGAAGGGCCCGGCTACCTGATGGATGTGCAGGCCAACCTGCTCACTGCACTCAACACGCGGGTGGTGTTGCCCTTGCTGCCATCTTCGTCAGCCCCCAAGCCCGCTCAGACACTGAACCCCGTTTTCGACATCGAAGGCACGCCTCACGTGCTGGTCACGCAATTCATGGCCGCAGTGCCCTGCAGCATGCTCAAGACCCAGGTGTTCAGCACCCAGGACCGAGCCCACGAAGTGGTCGCCGTGCTCGATTGCCTGTTCCAGGGGGTGTGATCAGCCCTGGGCCGACACCCACGCCAGCAATCTCGCCTGATGGCCAGGCCCGACCGGCAACGCGCGAACCCGCGCTGCCAAGGTTTCAGCATTCACGATGCCGTGCTTCATGGCCTCACGCACGAACACCCAGTCCTTGTCGCGCCCAGCAGCCAGCTTGGCCGCGCACAAATCAGCTGGGTCCAGGCACAACCCGACTTTCAAGTCGGTGTTCTGGTTCTGCAGTCGGACCAAGCGCCCTTGCCAGCCGTCAGGCAGCACAGCGGTTTCCGGCCCCACGCCCTGAGCGTAGTAGCCAAAGCGTTCGTGAAATGGCGAGCCTTCGCCGATGGCGCCATCGATCAAATCCGCCAGCTCAGGCATGTTGGCCGGGTAGATGTCGGCCTCCATCGAGACCGTCAGCGAATCGGGCGGATTGGGTACTGCACCGAGAATCGACTGGCTGCCCACCACGACCACCTCATAGTCGTTGGTGATGGCTGACGCCGCCCGGATCAGGTGCTCCAACTCATGCCTTTGCATGCGAAATCCGCCATTGCTTGATGATCGCAAACCGTTCCTGCGAAGTCAGCAGGCAGGCAAGGGGCGAACTCTGGCGCAGCCAGGCTGCACGCTCGGTGTCCTCCAGGGCCACCGCCAGCCCGCCCCGGCCACCGTCGGCGTCCAGCAGGTGTTGCCACTCATCCAGAGCGGGGGCCGTGCGCGCAGACGAAGCTGCGCGCCAGCGAGCCAGAATCGCGCGCGCGCG
>NZ_DCXA01000105.1:3552-6151 GCF_002328915.1 Aquabacterium sp. UBA2148 | reverse complement strand
CCTCGCACATGGGACAGGTGGTGCTGGTGACCGAGGCCAACAACACCCCGGTTTCGCTCGTCAAGCAGGCGTACGCCACGGTTGAAAACCACCCCGTGGTGCTCGGCTTGCTGAACAAATACCGCGGACCGAAAGGCAGCACGGCTTATGGCTACTACGCACCGTGAAGCCCTCAAGGCTGCGTGCCTGGTCGCCTGCACCAGTGGCGCACTGATGCACGCCGGCCTCGTGCAGGCTCAAACGCGCACCCACAGCGTCACCCCGAAAATCGCGGTGAAGGTCGAGCACACCGACAACGTCGACTCGGTCAGCAACACCGCCCAGCAACCTCGGCGCAGCGAAAACACCCTGACCCTCAACCCGATGTTGATGTTCGAACATCGCGGGGCCGACACGACGCTGGATGGCAGCTTTGGCATCCTCGCCGAACAACGCCTGAACAACACCGGGGCAGACCGGGTGTCACCAGACGGTTTTGTGAGATGGCGAACCCTGCTGAGAGAACAAGGCTTGGGCCTGGACGCCAGCCTGCAATCTCAACAGGTGCCGCCATCGATTGCTTCGGTCGGACAGGGCATCGACAGCACCAGCACCACGTCCACTCAGACGCGGGCCAACTTCAGTCCCACCCTGGAGCGCCGCCTCAACGAGCGTCAGAGCCTGCGGCTGCAGGGCAATGGGCTGCTCATCCGCACCGACCCGCGCGATGACACCCACCGGACCTTGGGCACCCGCGCCAGCAACGTGCAATTGTCCTGGCTCAGCAGACCGGCCCCCATGGGTTACGCGATCGAAGCGAGGTCGCTGAACGAGCACTCGACGGTCGAAACCCCCGCGGTGATCACCGGCACCAATGCATCCCGAGAGATCGGAGAAACCCGCCAGCGCTCGGTGAGCGCGACGCTTTTGTACGCATGGGGCGAGGAGTTGCAGGTAGGTGTGCTCGCGGGCGTTGAGGAAGATCGCCGCCGGGTGACATTCGACACGCCAAGCACCAAGCTGCAACTCGATCGCGACTTCGACGGACCCTTCGGCGGCTTTCAGCTGACCTGGCATCCGACCCCGCGAACCACGCTTGCGGGCCGTTATGAACGACACGAAACCGGGCGCACCTGGAACGCGGACTTCTCGCACCGCATGCGTCGGACCACCTTTGCGTTGCTCAGCAGCCAGTCGACGGTTCGCAACACGCCAACGCTCACCACCGACCTGGGGCAACTCGCCAGCTCGGGGCTGATCACCAGCGCGCCCACTTCCAGCACGCTGACAGCAGACCGCAATGCGGTGACCAATGCGGCGCTGGGGGTGCAGCGCAACCTCGCCCTGAGGGTGACTTATGAAGGCGTGCGCGCCACCTTGAACCTGACGTCAGGACGCTTCCAGTCCAGGGCGCTGTTGAGTGCCAGCACGCAGACCCATGGCACCGACCGCAGCCGGTACCACGCAGCCCTGGTGTCCTACAGGCTGACGCCCAACGTCACCCCTTCAGCCGGCCTGCGCTGGAACCGGGCGCAAGACGGCCTTGGCGTGTCACGCCGCGAATGGGTCGGGTCGCTTGGTTTGTCGGTCCGGCTGTCGCCCCAGACCGAGTTCAGCGGAGGCTTCAGCCTGCTTCGCAGCCGAGGCACGTCGATCGCCACGTCAGACTCCTCCCTCACGGTCGTGCGCAGCGCCAACGTCCGTCTGGAACACCGCTTCTGAGGCAGCACGCATGTACGAGTCGTACTTCGGCCTGAACGGCGCCCCATTCCTGCTCAATCCTGACCCGAGCTTCTACTTCGACAGCCGGGGGCACAACAGCGCCCTGTCCTACCTGAAGTTCGGCCTCTACCAGGCCGAGGGCTTCATCGTCGTGACGGGCGACATCGGCGCGGGCAAGACCACGCTGGTGCGCACGCTGCTCAGCGACATCGACAACGAGAAGGTGGTGGCCGCCCAGTTGGTGAGCACCCAGCTCGAAGTGGGCGACCTGCTGCGATCGGCCCTCACCGCCTTCGGGGTGCCGGTCAAAGGGCAGACCAAGGCCGAGCTGATCGCCTCGCTGGAGGCCTACCTCACGCTGTTGGCCACGCAGAACAAGCGTGCCGTGCTGATCGTCGACGAGGCCCAGAACCTCAGCCGCGACGCCATCGAAGAGCTGCGCATGCTCTCGAACTTCCAGTTCGGCAACCAGGCTCTGCTGCAAAGCTTCCTGATTGGTCAGCCCGAATTGCGCGACATGCTGCTCTCGCGCAGCCTGGAACAGCTTCGCCAGCGCGTGATTGCGTCCTACCACCTGGGGCCGATGGACCGGGAAGAGACCCGCCGGTACATCGAACACCGCCTGCACAAGGTCGGCTGGCAGGACAACCCGCACTTCGACGACGACGCCTTCGACGAGATCTACCAGTGGACCTCCGGCATCCCCCGGAGGATCAACCTGCTGTGCAACCGGGTGCTGCTGGCCACTTTCCTGGCCGAAGGGCACATCGTCACCTCGGCCGACATCGCCCGTGTTGCACTGGAAATCCGCGCCGAGATCGGCGAAGTCACACCCAGTCCACCACCAGCCGGATCGGGCCTGGCGCCCCTGTCACCCAGCCAGGCGCGCGAGCCCCAG
>NZ_DCXA01000105.1:0-3486 GCF_002328915.1 Aquabacterium sp. UBA2148 | reverse complement strand
ACCAGGCGCGCGAGCCCCAGTTGGCGGCCTATGGCCACCCCCCGGTCGGCGTGCCCACGCTCACCGACAACGTGGCACTGGCGCCGCTGCAGCCTCAGTTCGCCACCCCTCAGTACCACGGTCAATCGGCAACCGGCGGCCAGCCTCACCTGCTGATGCTCACGGCTTCGCGCGCGGGCTGCATCCGCGCAGCTGCCCTGCAAAGAGCCTTCCTCAGCCGTCAGGACCTGCCCGCGCTGCGCACCCTGCTGATCGACTCGCCGGGGCGCTTCGAGCTCACCTCCGAGTGGTGCGAGCACATGGGCCTGGCTGCACCCGACGTGTCCATCCGTCTGCCGAGCGGCTCCTCGATCGCTCAGACGGCCGACGCCCTGCGCCAGCTCGATCACCTGCTGAACGAATACCGGCCGGCTGCGGTCATCGTGCAAGGCGGTGAAGATGCTGCCCTGGCCGCCGGCCTGGCCGCTCACCGACAAGGCATCCCGGTGCTGCACCTCGAAGCCGGCCTGCGCAGCTTCGATCGCAGCCGCCCCCAGGAAATCAACGCCATGATGAGCGATCACATGGCCGACCTGCTGCTCACATCCGAGTGGGTGGCCCACGACAACCTCACACGCGAAGGCATCCCGGCCGACCGGGTCGTGTTTGTCGGCAACCTGATGATGGACACCATGCGCGCCATGTTGTCTCAGGCGGCCCCCCCGAAGTACACCTTGCGGCAGTTCAACCAGTCGCCTGAGCTGCTCAAGGCCGGACGAGGCTATGCCGTGGTCTACCTGCAGGACCAGGGCATCGCACAGAACCCCGAAGCCCTGCTGGAGCTGGTGATCACACTCAAGTCGGTGGCACGGGACATGCCGCTGATCTGGACCATGACCGATGCCACCCGGGCCTGGGTCGAAGAAAACCACGTGCTCGAGGGTGTTTCGGGCAACCAGGTCGGGCTGCTGCCCATCATTCCCTATTTCAAGATGATGGGTTTGATCGGCACCGCCGCTTGCGTGTTGACAGACTCGTCCGCCGTCCAGGAGGAAGCCACCATCCTGGGCGTTCCCTGCCTGACGCTGACCAACTACACCGAAAGGCGTATCACGGTCGAGCAAGGCACCAACATCGCAGTGGGGCGCAACAGCAGCCTCATCCACCGCGCCGTGGCCGAAGTCATCCGTGGTGGAGGCAAAAAAGGCCGGCTTCCCAAGTTCTGGGATGGCCTGTCGGCCCAGCGCACGGCCGATCACCTGGCCGCATGGTGGAAACAGCGACAACCTCGCTCGCACACACCTCAGGGTTGACCACCCCACCCGAGGGGGTTGGGTTGTGTCCAAAGCCACAACCATCCCCCTAATGTCCAGGGGTCCCCCACAAACGGAGGATATTGGCGCGCCCTCATCCCGCTGACAATCAGGCCATTACAAAATCTTACCAAAGCAGGTCATTCGTTTCAGGCCCTGCCTGTGAGACGGCGCGACAGAGAGGCACCACATGCTGCGGGTTTTTCAACACCATATTTCGCTGGCCACCCTGGCTGAACTGATCGCGGACAGCCTCACGAGCTTCCTGGCGATCATGCTGGGTGTCCTGACACTCGCCCACTTCTACGGCGACGGCGATGCCCTGGGTGTCTCCACGGTGCTGCGCTCCGGCCTGGGCTTTGCCCTGCTGATCCCCCTGCATTGCGGCCTGGTCGGTGTCTACCGCGAAGGCGCGACCCGCCAAACCGCCCGCGCCAAGCTCGGGCGCGCCGTGCTCGGCTGCCTGATTGGCGCCCCCATCGCGTACCACTTGGCCGTCAAGACGTTGGTCGATGGCACCCAGGCACCCCAGTTGATGGGTTTTGCCATCGCCTACCTGATGGTGGGCCTGGTGCTTGTGCGCGGCTTGCTGCTGACCGCCTGGCACGGCTCGCTCGTGCAACAACGCGTGCTGATCGTGGGCACGGGCAACGAAGCCCACGCGGTGGCCGCCGACCTGAAGTCGCGTCGCCGCTCCAGCCACGCCGTGGTGGGCTTCTACCCCGCCGGCCACTCGGTGCTGCCGGGTGACGACAAGCGCTTCAACATTTTCTCGCGCGACACGGCCATCGATGACATCGTCAACAAGCACGACGTCAACCAGATCATCGTGGCCGTCAAGGAGCAACGTGGCGGCAACGTCCCCATGGACCAGCTGCTGCAGGCGCGCATCCAGGGCATCCCCGTGATGGACCTGGCCACCTTCTACGAACAGACCACTGGTGAAGTGCCCGTCGACAGCCTCAAGGCCAGCTTCCTGGTCTACGGCCGCGGCTTTGCCCAGGACCGCACCCGTGCGCTGGTCAAGCGTGTCTTCGACGTCGTCACCTCCGGTCTGCTGCTCACCCTCGCCTCGCCGATCATGCTGATCACTGCGATCGCCATCAAGCTGGAAAGTGCTGGCCCGGTGATCTATCGCCAGGAACGCGTGGGCTTGGCCGGCAAGGGCTTCATGTGCCTGAAGTTCCGCAGCATGTGCACCGACGCCGAGAAGGATGGCGTGGCCGTGTGGGCCAAGAAGAACGACAGCCGCGTGACCCGCGTGGGCCGTTTCATCCGCAAGACCCGCATCGACGAGCTGCCCCAGCTGCTGTCCGTGCTCAAGGGCGAGATGAGCATGGTCGGCCCGCGCCCCGAGCGCCCCTCGTTCGTGGCTCAACTGCGTGACCAGATCCCCTTCTACGATGTGCGCCACAGCGTCAAGCCGGGCGTGACCGGCTGGGCCCAGGTTCGCTATGCCTACGGTGCTTCGGTCGAGGACGCGCTGCACAAGCACCAGTACGACCTGTACTACGTCAAGAACAACTCGCTGTTCCTGGACCTGCTGGTCCTGTTCGAAACGGTCAGCGTGGTGCTGTTCCGCGAGGGCGCTCAGTGAGCCAGCGTTGAGACGCATCTTTTCCGCAAGGCGGGCTTCGGCCCGCCTTTTGTTTTGTGCGCGACAATCCCGGGTTCGCCGGATCACTTCCGCCCTGTGAATTCCCCACAAGCCACCCCTGCCACCTCCCCCCGCTCACGCCTGAAGCTGGTGCTGACGTGGGTCGTGGGTTTCGGTCTGCTGGGCTGGCTGCTGCAGCACGTGCCCCTGGCGCAGGCCCAATACGCGCTGATGCGACCCAGCGCCTCGACCTGGGGGCTCACGCTCGGCGGCCTGCTGCTGAGTTACGGCCTGCGCGGTGCCCGGCTGCAAGTCGTGCTCGACCTGGACAACCACCAGGCACCGCCGCGGCGCTGGCTGGGTCTGCGCACCGACGCGCTGAGGGTCATCCTCATGCACAACGCCGCCATCAACCTGCTGCCCATGCGTGCTGGCGAGCTGAGCTTCCCGTGGCTGGCCTCACGCGAGCTGGGTTACCCAGTGGCGCGGGCCGTGGCATGCCTGCTTTGGATGCGCTTGCAAGACATCACCGTGCTGGTGGGCCTTGGCATTTTGCTGTGGCCTGGCCTGGCCTCGGCCTGGCGCGCGGCGGGGCTC
>NZ_DCXA01000106.1:0-4417 GCF_002328915.1 Aquabacterium sp. UBA2148 | reverse complement strand
GCGCCCCCGCCCGGCCGGCCCAAGAAGCAACACCTGATCACCCCCAAGGTGGTCGCCCCCAACCTAAATAGGGAAACCATGTCCAAATTTTTTGCCCTGAGCGCTCCGCTCGCCGCCCTCGCCATCCACGCTTCGGCTGGTGCCGTCACCATTGACTTCGACACGCTGGCCGGCGGCCCGATCTGGTCTGGTGAACAAGTCACCACCCAGTACCAGTCGCTTGGCGTGACCTTCGAAGACTCGCACAGCGGCGGCGCCCGCGCCAACAACACGCTGACCGGCCTCATCGCCGGCGCCAGCGCCCCCAACGTGCTGTGGGTCGACCAAGGTGGCGGCAGCACCACGGGCCAGTACCTGGACATCGACTTCACCTCGTCCTTCGACCGCGTCGATGTGCTCTTTGGCACGTCGCTGTCGGCCGACTTCACCCTGCAGGCATATGGTCAGGCAGGTTTGCTGGGCTCGATCAACCTCACGGGGGACACCGTCATCGGCGACATCCGATCTGGCCAGGCTTCCTTGTCGTTGAACGGCATCACTTCGCTGCGGATGTTTTCGCTCTCCGGTAGCCGTTCCTTCAACTTCTCGATCGACAACCTCGTCACGTCGAGCGTGCCCGAACCCACCTCGCTGGCACTGACCCTGGTTGGTCTGGCGGCAGTGGGCGCCACCGCCGCACGCAAGCGCAAGTAAGCCCACGCCTCACGGGGCTGGATCGTTCAGCCCCGTTTGAGTGACAGGTAAATCACGTGCGCCATCACTCTTCTGCATCATTCGGGCGGTCGTCGAACGAGCCAGGCACCCGCTCTTCGCAGGTCTCGAAATGCAGCACGCCCTGCTCCTCCTGCTCATCAAGGTGGTCGAGCAAGGCGTCGATGTCAACGTCGGGTGGCACGTTGAGCGCCACGAAAGTGGCGTTCGCGCGCTCGACCTCCGCGCCCAGGGCCTGCAGGTGCTCGATGCAAGGCGCCTGCTGTTCGCGCTCGATGGCAAAGCTCACGCGTAGCGTCTGGTTGCCACTGCGCTCGACCACCTCGAGGATCTCCGGCTTGAGCTCGGGCGAAGCCGACACGGCCCGCACGGTGTCACCGAAGTTCAGGCCATAGGCACAGAACGGCACGTTCTGCAGCTCGTAGAGGTCACCGCCAAGGGGCTTGGCCCAGAAGGACTCGCCCTTGAGCCACCAATGGTTAGGCAGGTCGATGCAGACCTTGGTGAGGTTGTTAGCGGTTTGATTCATGGGATGAGGTGGCTTGCGTCAGGCCCGCTTGTTGTGAAGCCACGATGCCAGCAGCACGCCCGCACCACCCGCCAGGGCGCCCATGAACCCGCCGAAGGCCAGCGCGATGGGCCACATCGACGCCCCGCCACCCGAGTAGGGCAGAACGAACTCGGAGACCAGCACGAAAGCCGGCACCACGGCGCACGATGCCAGCCATGAGCGGGCTTCGCGCCGGGTGGCGGAGCACAGGGCGGCGCCCACCACGAATGCCAACAGCAGTGACAAGTACGCGGCCATGCAGGGGACTCCCAATCTGGTTTTTTGTGAGCCCCGATTGTGAGCGATGCCGGCTGCCCCGATCTACCGCCCGAGCGCGATGCCGCGCGCCTCGACGGCGATGACGGCTCAGGCGCCAGGCAGCGCGCTGGGGGTCAAAGGCACGTACCCCGCTTCGAGCGGCGCGACCACGGAAATGAACATCAGAGGCTCGGGGCTGGTGCACAAAACGCCATGCACCTCGCCTTGTCTGGCGACGACGACATCGCCCGGCACCACGTTGACGAAACCGCCCTGCTCGTCCGTTTGGTACTGGCCGTGGCCAGACAGGATGGTCCAGGTGTCCTGGCCCTGCGGGTGGGTGTGCGCAGCGATGCGTTGACCCGGTGCCACGTGCCACGCGACGATGACCGAGTGTTCGGTCTCCAGCACCACCGAGCGCACGGGCTCACCGTCGGACGGCTGCATGTGTTCGCTGGACTTGTAGACACGTTGGCTGTTCATCGTTTGCTCCATGGGTGACGGGGTAAAGGAGCAATAACCGCGCCGAACGCGGCTGAGGGTCAGCGGATCACCGGACCAGGAAGTTGAAGATCAGCACCCCTGAGGCGGCCAGCAAGGCCGTGAACGTCATGACCATGCCGGAGACCCGGAAGACGAACTTCTCGTTCATCTGGCTCATGCCGTGTGCGTGCACGCAGCGCCCGACCAGGAGCAAGGCACCGAGCCCATGGATGACCCAGGGATGCGCGCCCTGGAACTCGACGAAGCCAATCAGCAAGAGCGTGATGGGCGCGTACTCGGCGAAGTTCGAATGCACGCGCATGGCCCGGAGCATCTCGTCGTTGTCCTTGGCGCCGACGCCGATCTTGAGCCTGCGGCGCAGGCCGATGGTTCGGATGCTCAGGTAGAAAAAGAGCAGGCCCAGCAGGGCGGCGTAAAAGGGGAGGATGTGCATGAAGCCTGTGCTCTGCTCTTTGATTGATAGGGTGACCGCCGTATGCATTTGCACATCTCACACTCCGCACAAGGTGTGTCGACCTGCAGGCAAGCAAGAATGCCGAAGCTCAAGGGACATCAATACACGCGAGGCTGCCAGGCGTGATGGCGTTTTTGCTGGACACGTATTCAAACCTCAACACCCTGCTCCACGCTTCAAAGGGCCTCGCCTCGCCATAAGACCACGTGCAAGCTTTGAGAACTCCTCCCTCGCACGAGAAGCTGCTAGAGCCGGAGGGTGAACGAGATTGGGACCAGAGGATGTAGGAGGCAATGAAGTGACTGACGCCTTTCCCTGGGAGGTCGCACTGGAGCAGGTTCTCTTGAATCATCAGATGGGGATCTTGCATCAGGGCAAGCAGAGCCCGCTTTGATTCCTCGGAATACCCACTCTTTGATTTCGAGTCAGCCACAACATACCCAACCACACCGCCCATGAAGAATGCCATGGTCGTGAGCATGATGCAGAGCGACTTACGCACGGTCCAATTCGCAGGCTGAGCTGACTCGTCACTCATCTCCACCCCCCTTCCTTTTGCGCCAGCGGTCCGTGAATGTTCTTAGGTCGCACCTCCCTGGCATCCGGCCAGCGCCTCGGCGCCCCAGCCGCCACTGCAGCACCGCCACCACCAGCGCCATCACCATCACGCACAGCGCCAGCTCGGTCATGGCCACCTTGTCGCCCAGCGTGCGAGGCGCGTCAAACACGGTGTAGGGCGCCTGCACGAAGCGCACAAAGGCAAACACCATGGCCGTGAGCACCAGCTGCCAGGGGCCGAACACCGCCCACAGCGGGTAGGCCAGCATGGCCGCGTACAGCACGGCCACCAGGGTGCCGGGCACGAAGACGGCCAGGTAGCGCTCCAGCGAGCCGGGGGGCGCGGCTTTGATGACCTGGTTCATGAAGTCCAGGTTGCCCACCAGCACCGCGTACACCTGAAAGCCCACGAACAGGGTCGTGCACCACAGCAGCACGCGCACCAGCCAGTTGGGCCGCACGCCGCGCTGGCGCCAGCGGTGGGCGCCCCACCAGCTCAGGGCCAGCAGGGCCAGCAGCAGGGCCAGGCCGTTCGGGTCGCGGTCCATGGCGCTGGACCACCAGGGCGAGCCCACCAGCCAGGCCAGGCACAGCAGCGCCGTCAACTTTTGAACCATGGGCCCTCCCCCTCGTCTTCGTGCAGGTCAGGCCTTGGGGCCTTGGGCCGGCGGCGTGAACCACTTGGCCTGGGGCACCACCTTGGGCTCGGTCGGGTCCAGCACGTAGTGCGGCGACATGATCTGCACGCCGTTTTCGTTGAACACGTCCTGGATGTTGGCGTGCAGGGCGCTGAGCACCTCGGCGCGCGGGCGCGGCTGATCGGGGATGGCCTGGGCCACCAGGCGGTACTCGGGGTACCAGTCGCTCAGCGCGGTCTGGTAGACGCGGGGCGCGGGGGTCGTCAGCACACCGGGCGTGCGGCGCGCGGCTTCGGTCAGCATGGCCTCGACCTGCCGCCACGGCGTGTCGTAGCCGATGGTGACGGTGGTGTCGACGATGTAGCCGGGGCCCTGCACCTCGCGCGAGTAGTTCTTGGTGGCGCCGTTGGCGATGATGTTGTTGGGCAGCACGATCTCTTCGCCCAGGCCGGTGCGGATGCGGGTGTTGAAGGCGCCCACTTCCAGCACGGTGCCTTCGTGTTCGCCCACGCGCACGTACTCGCCTTTGCGCAGGGTGTTGCTGTAGGTCAGGATCAGGCCGGCCGCGACCTGGGCCACGAAGCTCGATGCACCGAGCGACAGCATCAAGCCCACCAGCACCGACATGCCTTTGAAGGCCTCGGTTTCGGCGCCGGGCAGGTAGGGGTAGGCCATGGCCAGCGCGAAGATCCAGATCACCCACGAGGCCACGCGGCGGGTGGGCGTGGCGGCGTCGGGGCGCAG
>NZ_DCXA01000301.1:0-2898 GCF_002328915.1 Aquabacterium sp. UBA2148 | reverse complement strand
GAGCCGTCTTCGGCCGGGTGCGTGTAGGTGACGTTGCTCAGGCGCTCACCCTGGACTTCGATGGCCTGGGCGGCTTGTGCAGCCTCTTCCTGGCTCTGGATGCGCACCGTCAGCAGCTTGCGGGTGACGTCCATCTTGACCACGTCGAGCAGCTGGCCGAAGAGCTCGAATGCCTCGCGCTTGTACTCCTGCTTGGGGTTCTTCTGGGCGTAGCCGCGCAGGTGGATGCCTTGGCGCAGGTAGTCGAGCGCAGCCAGGTGCTCGCGCCAGTGCAGGTCGATGGACTGCAGCAGCACCATGCGCTCGAACGGTGCGAACTGCTCGCGGGTGACGGCTTCGACCTTGCCCTGGTAGGCGGCGGTCGCGACTTCGAGCACGCGCTCGAGCACGTCGTCGGCCTCGACCGACTGGGCGCCTTCGACCCACTTGACCAGGTCAACGTCGAGCTGCCACTCTTCCTTGAGGATTTTTTCGAGCGCGACCAGGTCCCATTGCTCTTCGAGGCTGTTCTCGGGCACGAAGGTGTGCACGACATCGCCCAGCGCGCCCTTGCGCAGGTTGGCGATGGACTCGGCCACCTCGGTCGATTCGAGGATCTCGTTGCGCTGCTGGTAGATGACCTTGCGCTGGTCGTTGGAGACGTCGTCGTACTCGAGCAGCTGCTTGCGCATGTCGAAGTTGTGGCCTTCGACCTTGCGCTGCGCGCTTTCGATGGAGCGCGTGACGATGCCGGCTTCGATGGCTTCGCCCTCGGGCATCTTCAGGCGGTCCATGATGGCGCGCACGCGGTCGCCCGCGAAGATGCGCATCAGTGGGTCGTCCAGCGAGAGGTAGAAGCGCGAGGAGCCCGGGTCACCCTGGCGACCGGCGCGGCCACGCAGCTGGTTGTCGATGCGGCGCGACTCGTGGCGCTCGGTGGCGATGATGCGCAGGCCGCCCAGCTCCTTGACCTTGGCATTGATCGACTGCTGCTCGGCCTTGAGCGCGGCGATCTTGGCTTCCTTGGCGGCGTGGTCCAGCGACTCGTCGGCTTCGATCAGCTGGATGTCCTTCTCGACATTGCCGCCGAGCACGATGTCGGTGCCCCGACCTGCCATGTTGGTGGCGATGGTGACCATGCCCGGGCGGCCGGCCTGCGCGACGATGTCGGCTTCGCGGGCGTGCTGCTTGGCGTTGAGCACCTGGTGGGGCAGGCCCTCTTTGGTCAGCATCTGAGCGATCAGCTCGGAGTTCTCGATCGAGGTGGTGCCCACCAGCACGGGCTGGCCGCGGCCGTGGCAGTCCTTGATGTCGTCGATGATGGCCTTGTACTTCTCTCCGGCGGTCTTGTAGACCAGGTCGAGCTGGTCCTTGCGCAGCATCACGCGGTTGGGCGGGATGACCACGGTTTCCAGGCCGTAGATGGACTGGAATTCGAAGGCTTCGGTGTCGGCCGTGCCGGTCATGCCCGAAAGCTTGCCGTACATGCGGAAGTAGTTCTGGAAGGTGATCGAGGCCAGGGTCTGGTTCTCGGCCTGGATCTGCACGCCTTCCTTGGCCTCGACGGCCTGGTGCAGGCCATCCGACCAGCGGCGACCCGACATCAGGCGGCCGGTGAATTCGTCGACGATGACCACTTCACCGTTCTGGACCACGTAGTGCTGGTCCTTGTTGAACAGGTGGTGTGCACGCAGGCCCGCGTACAGGTGGTGCATCAGGGTGATGTTGGCGGCGTCGTACAGCGAGGCGCCTTCGGCCAGCAGCCCCGCCTCGGAGAGCAGGCGCTCGGCGTTTTCGTGGCCGGCCTCGGTCAGGAAGACCTGGCGGGTCTTCTCGTCGGCGGTGAAGTCGCCCGGCTCGATGATGCCTTCGCCGGTTTTCGGGTCCTCTTCGCCGATCTGCTTCTTGAGGTGGGGCACCACCGCGTTGATGCGCAGGTACAGCTCGGTGTGGTCGTCGGCCTGGCCGGAGATGATCAGCGGCGTGCGGGCTTCGTCGATCAGGATGGAGTCCACCTCGTCGACGATGGCGAAGTTCAGGCCGCGCTGCACGCGGTCGCGCACCTCGTAGACCATGTTGTCGCGCAGGTAGTCGAAGCCGTACTCGTTGTTGGTGCCGTAGGTGATGTCGCAGGCGTAGGCAGCCTGCTTGTCTTCACGGGGCATCTGGGGCAGGTTGATGCCCACCGTCAGGCCCAGGAAGGTGTAGAGCTTGCCCATCCACTCGGCGTCACGGCGCGCGAGGTAATCGTTGACGGTGACCAGGTGCACGCCCTTGCCGGTCAGGGCATTGAGGTAGACGGGCAGGGTGGCGGTCAGGGTCTTGCCTTCGCCGGTGCGCATTTCGGCGATCTTGCCGTTGTGCAGGGCCATGCCGCCCAGCATCTGGACGTCGAAGTGGCGCATCTTGAAGACGCGCTTGGAGCCCTCGCGCACGACGGCGAAGGCCTCGGGCAGCAGGGCGTCGAGCGATTCGCCCTTGGCGATGCGCTGCTTGAACTCGTCGGTTTTGGCGCGCAGTTGCTCGTCGCTCAGGGGCTCGAGGCTGGGTTCGAGCGCGTTGATCTTGGTGACCGTTCGACGGTATTCCTTGAGCAGGCGTTCGTTACGGCTACCAAAAATCGAGGTCAGGAGCTTGGGCAACATGGAGCGGTCAGTTCAATCAGGCCGGCCTGTCGGGTGACGGCCGGCTTCGGCGAGCGGGGTGATCGGCCAAGCCGATCGAAGCGAAAAAGTGTAGCACCGGGGTGTGACCCGGCCATGGCAGGGTCACCCGGCCCGCGAATGGGGGGCCGAGCCAGCGTGGTCCCGAGGGGACAGCCAGGCCGTCACCAGCGCGCTCAGGGCCACGCACACCACCATCACGGCGCCCGAGGGCAGGTCGAACATGGCCGACAGGCACAGGCCCAGCAGGCAGCCC
>NZ_DCXA01000070.1:3853-7249 GCF_002328915.1 Aquabacterium sp. UBA2148 | reverse complement strand
TGCCTTCTTTGTAGACCTCGGGGGTGGCCACCCAGCTTTCGGTCGAGGCACCGGGCACGGCAGGCGTCTGGCGCCCGCCCAGCACCAGCGTCGAGCCGTTGGCCAGCGTCAGCACGGTCGGGTACCAGCGCAAAAACGCCATGGGCGCCTGGGCCGAGTACAGCGCGTTGCTGCGCCAGTCGAACAGGTTGACGTCGTTGATCGAGTAATTGCGCACGCCGTTGATGGTGCGGTCGCCCCCGGTCAACAACACCGCACCGCTGGCAGGCAACACGATCTGACCGCTGCAGAAGGTGTCGGCGCCCGTGGTGTTGGGCAAGGTCAGGTGTGAAGTGGCGCCCGTGCCCTTGCTCGGGTCCCAGACGTCGTAGGTGAACTGACCGGTCTGGTTGCCCTGACCGTCTGTGCCGTAGGTCAGCAGTCGGCCATCTGGCAGCAGCGCAGCGTGGATGGGGATCAGGGGCCAGCTCACCACCGGGCCGAAAGAGCCGCGTTGATAGGTGTCGGTGGCCGCGTGCACTGCGGGGCTCAGCACGCCCACCAGGACGGCACCAGCGGCACCCATCACCCTCACGCCACCCGCCTGCACCTTGCTTTTTCGGACACAACGACCATCGAACGAACCGACGAAGGGAAGACCGGGATGGATGGGCATGGGGGCTCCTGTTTGAATGCGGGGACGCGCTCGAGGCCGCAAAAATGCGACAGAACGTTAACCCAGGCCTGCCAATGTGGCCAGGTTTGCTGCATGGCGAAAGGCATCGACCCCCTCAAGCAGGCGTCAACTGCGCCCCATTGCGGGTCAATCACCACTCCATGCACCGAAATAAGCCGGACAGATCCGGTCTGTTGACACGCTCTGTGATCAGACGGGCGTGCAAAGATGCAAAATCCCTCATATGCTGCACTGCACCATGCACCGATGGCACCCGTCGGCACCCATGGTCAGGCCATGAGGTCCAACCGAGAACAAAGGTCCCGCCATGCTCTACCAGATCTACGAAACACACCGCGCCTGGATCAGCCCCTTCTCCGAGTTCGCCAGCGCGGCCTCGAAGCTCTACAGCAACCCGCTGTCGCCGATGGCGCAAATGCCCTCTGCCCACCGCATCTCGGCCGGCTTTGACCTGGTGCACCGGCTGACCAAGGAGTACGAGAAGCCCGAGTTCGGCATCAACAAGGTGACGGTGGACGGCACCGACGTGGTGATCCAGGAACAGGTGGTTGAAGCCAAGCCGTTTTGCCGCCTGTTGCGCTTCAAGCGCTTCACGGACGACGGCAAGTTGCTGGACAAGATGCGCCTGCAGCCTTCCGTGCTGGTGGTGGCGCCGCTGTCGGGTCACCACTCGACCCTGCTGCGCGACACCGTGCGCACCCTGCTGCAAGACCACAAGGTCTACATCACCGACTGGGTGGACGCCCGCATGGTGCCCACCGAGGAAGGCGCCTTCCACCTCGACGACTACATCAACTACGTGCAGGAGTTCATCCGCAAGGTGGGCACCGATGTGCACGTGATCTCCGTGTGCCAGCCCACCGTGCCGGTGCTGGCCGCCGTCTCGCTGATGGCCAGCCGAGGCGAGCCGACTCCTCGCTCCATGACCATGATGGGCGGCCCCATCGACGCCCGCAAATCGCCGACCGCGGTCAACAACCTGGCGATGAACAAGTCGTACGAATGGTTCGAGAACAACGTGATCTACCGCGTGCCCCCCAACTACCCTGGCGCCGGTCGACCCGTTTACCCGGGCTTCCTGCAGCACACAGGCTTCGTGGCCATGAACCCCGACCGCCACGCCACCTCGCACTACGACTACTTCCTGGACCTGGTGCGCGGTGACGACGACAGCGCCGAGTCCCACCGCGACTTCTACGACGAGTACAACGCCGTGCTGGACATGCCGGCCGAGTACTACCTCGACACCATCAAGACGGTGTTTCAGGACTTCTCGCTGGTCAACGGCACCTGGAAGGTCGCCAACCCCAAGGGCAAGCTCGAGCTGGTCAAGCCGCAGGACATCAAGACCACGGCGCTGCTGACCGTCGAAGGCGAGCTCGACGACATCTCGGGCGCGGGCCAGACCCGGGCGGCGCAAGAGCTGTGCGCCGGCATCCCCAAGGCCCGCAAGAAGCACTACGACGTGATCGGCGCGGGCCACTACGGCATCTTCTCGGGCCGCCGCTGGCGCGAGAAGGCCTACCCTGAGATCCGCGCCTTCATCCTGTCTCACAACAAGTGAGCCCCGGCGCCTGACCGGCATGGGGCGGCTACACTCCCGCCCCATGTCGCCGCACGCCGATCAGATCAACGCCCTGCTGCCGCAGACGCAGTGCACGCGCTGCGGCTACCCCGATTGCGCCAGCTATGCGCAGGCCATCGCCCAGGGCGAAGCCGGCATCAACCAGTGCCCACCCGGCGGAGAAGAAGGCGTGCGCCGCCTGGCAGAGCTCACCGGCCAGCCGTTTGCCCCACTGAGCGAAGCGCACGGCCCGGAGGGCCCGCGCCAGCTCGCGGTCATCGACGAGGCCTGGTGCATCGGCTGCACCCTGTGCGTCAAGGCCTGCCCCGTCGACGCCATCATCGGCACCAACAAGCACATGCACACCGTGATCGAGCCGGACTGCACCGGCTGCGAGCTGTGCATCCCCGTGTGCCCGGTGGACTGCATCTCGCTGGTGCCCGTGCACGCCGAGCCCGCACCCACGGGCTGGGCCGCGTGGTCCGCCGAACAGGCCGATCGGGCCCGTGAGGAGTACGCCTGGCACCAGCAGCGCACGCGCCGCGCCAAGGTCGAGCACGACGAGCGCCTGCAGGCCAAGGCCGAGCATAAGCTGGCGCACCTGCCCGAGGTCAGCAAGCTGACCGAGCCGGCCGAGCTCGATGCCAAACGCGCGGTGATCGAGGCCGCGCTGGCGAGGGCACGGGCGCGGCGACGCAGCGAGTGAATTGCCACGCTGGATGAGCCGGGTGGCCCCTGGATGGCAGGGTGGCAACACGCAGGCCTGACACGCGCGCTCAGCAGACTGTGCAGATCTGGTCCACCCTGCACTGCACACCGCCATGCCGAACCGCGCCCCCGCTTCCGCCTCCCCACGTTTCGCCCTGCGCCCGCTGTGCGCCGCCCTGGCCCTGAGCCTGGCCGCTGCCGCCCAGGCATCGCCCAGCGGCCTCGTCATCAGCCAGGTCTACGGTGCGGGCGGCAACAGCGGTGCGCTGCTCAACGCCGACTACATCGAGCTGTTCAACGCCGGCAGCGCACCCTTGAACCTGGCAGGCTGGTCGGTGCAATACGCCTCGGCCACCGGCTCAAGCTGGGGCAACAAAACCGACCTGCCCGCCTTCACCCTGCAGCCCGGCCAGTACTTCCTGGTCCAGCAGTCCGGCGGCAGCAACGG
>NZ_DCXA01000070.1:0-3730 GCF_002328915.1 Aquabacterium sp. UBA2148 | reverse complement strand
CCCGCCGCAGACGCCACCGGCACCGTCTCGATGGCAGCGGCCAGTGGCAAGGTCGCCCTGGTGCAAGGCACCGCCGCGCTGACGGGCGCCAACCCCAGCGGCGCCGAAGACATCGTCAGTTATGGCAGCACCAGCAACGCCACCGAAGGCGCACCCACGGGCACCGCGCTGAGCACCACCCTGGCCGCCTGGCGGGTCAACGACGGCTGCACCGACACGAACAACAACGCGGCCGACTTCATCACCGCCGCGCCTGCGCCGCGCAACAGCAGCAGCCCGCTCAAGCCATGCAGCGGCGCGCCCGAGCCCTCTCCTGCGCCGTCGCCGTCTCCCTCGCCTTCGCCCAGCCCCTCGCCATCGGTCACGCCCATCTCGCAGATCCAGGGCACGGGCCACACCAGCTCGCTCGTGGGCCAGAGCGTGACCACGCGCGGCATCGTCACGCGCGTCAACAACAACGGCTTCTTCATCCAGAGTGACGCGCCCGACGGCAACCCGCTCACGTCGGAAGGCCTGTTCGTCTTCACCAGCAGCGCCTCCACCGTCAGCGTCAAGCAGTTGGTGCAGCTCACCGGCACCGTGACCGAGTTCAACACCGGCGCCGCCTCCAACGCCCTCACCGCCAGCCGCCCCATCACGCAGCTGACCAGCGTGAGCGGGCTGAGCGTGTTGGCCAGCAACCAGGCCATCTCACCCACGCCACTGACCCTGCCCGCCACACAGGACGAACTCGAAGCCCTGGAAGGCATGCTGGTGCAGGTCACCAACACGCTGACCGCCTCGCAGAACTACTTCCAGGGCCGCTATGGCCAGGTCACGCTGTCGGCCGACGGTCGCCTGGTCAAGCCCACCAACGTTCACCCCGCCGGCTCGGTCGCGGCACTGCAACTCGCCGAAGCCAACGCGCAACGCCAGCTGTTGCTTGATGATGGCAGCTCGCTGCAGAACCCCACGCCCATCCCCTACATCGGCGCGGACAACACGCTGCGCGCCGGCGACACGCTGGACGGCTTGGTCGGCGTGCTCGACTACGGCCTGAGCACCGCCAGCAACACCGGCCTGGCCAGCTACAAGGTGCACCCCACGCAAGCCGTGAGCTTCCAGCGCGCGCACCCTCGCAGCACGCAACCAGCGGACGTGGGCGGCAACCTCAAGGTGGCCAGCTTCAACGTGCTGAACTACTTCACCACCTTCACCAACGGCCAGACCGCCAGCGGCGCCAGCGGCCAGGGTTGCTCGCTGGGCAGCAGCGTGGCGGCCGGTAACTGCCGTGGCGCCGACAACCTCACCGAGTTCACCCGCCAGCGCGACAAGATCGTGCAAGCCCTGCTCGGGCTGGACGCCGACGTGGTCGGACTCATGGAGATCCAGAACAACGGCAACACCGCTGCGCAGAACCTGGTCGATGCGCTCAACGCCCTGGCCGGCGCCGGCACCTACGCCGTCGTGTCCCTGCCCGTGGCCTTCGATGCCACCGTGGGCGGCAACCCCACCGGCACCGATGCCATCCGTGTCGCGCTCATCCACAAGCCCGCCAAGGTCACGCCGCAGGGCAGCGCACTGGCAGACACCGACCCGATCCACAACCGCCCGCCGCTGGCACAAGTGTTCGCCACGCCCAACGGCGAGCGCTTTGCCGTCGTCGTCAACCACTTCAAGTCCAAGGGCTGCTCGGACGCGGCCGGCGCCAACACCGACCAAGGTGACGGCCAAGGCTGCTACAACGCCAACCGCCAGGCCCAGGCCAGCCGCCTGCTGAGCTTCGCGAGCGAGCTGCAGAGCCGCACCGGCGACAGCGACGTGCTGGTCATCGGCGACCTCAACGCCTACGGCAAGGAGGACCCGATCCTCACGCTGACCCAGGGCGGCTTCACCGACCTGATCGATGCCTTCGAAGGCGAAGCTGGCTACTCCTACGTCTTCGACGGCGAGGTGGGCTACCTGGACCACGCCCTGGCCACAGCCAGCGCACTGGGCCAGGTCAGCGGCGTGACGCACTGGCACATCAACGCAGATGAGCCCTTCGTGATCGACTACGACATGAACTTCAAGCGCTCGCCCAGCACCGGCCAGTGCTACAACGCCTCGCTCACCGCTTGCAGCCCCGACCTCTACACCGCCACGCCATACCGCTCGTCGGACCATGACCCGGTGTTGATCGGCCTGAACCTGCTGAAGTCGCTCACGGGCACCGCCGGCCGCGACACGCTGGTGGGCACGCCGGGTGACGACGTCATCACCGGCCTGGCGGGTGCCGACCGACTCAGCGGCGGCCATGGTCGCGACACCTTCGTCTACACCAGCCTGCGCGACGGCAGCGACACCATCACCGACTTCGTGCCCGGCACCGACCGCATCGACCTGAGCGCCGTGGTGGCCCTGCTGCGCAACACGCATGGCGTGACCAGCACCGACCTGATCGCCAGCGGTCACATCCGCCTGGTCGACAGCGCGGCCGGCCTGCAAGTGCGCGTTGACACCGATGGCAGCGCGGGCCCTGCGGGCGCCTTGCTGCTGGCCACGCTCAGCGGCGTGCACAGCTCCCACATCGTGGCATCGCGCGACCTGATCCAGTGAACAACAAACGATCTGCATGAGGGGCGGCGCGCGACACACCACCTGATGCCAACATGCACCGGGCAGGACTGCTCACAAAGCGGCCTTCCCTGTTCATTTGTGGCGAAACTGTCTTCAGGCAAACCCTGGAACGGGGGTCACCACCGTGTCACAGCTGGCCCGCAACATGCATTCTGACGACGTGAGCAGCGCCCTGGCGCCGCGCACCCCCTGGAGAAGTGCATCATGCGTGCCCTGATGAACCTGGCCATCGAGCCTGCCCTCAAGCTGTACGAAGTGTCCACGATGGTCGTGATCGACCCGTCGTGCAAAGCCGTGCAACGCGTGCTCAAGGTGATGGCCGACACCCCGATGGGTGCGATCTCCATCGTGCGAGACCGCTACCCCCGCTCCCGTGCGCACCAGGTCGTGTCCTGCCGCATGCTGGAAGGCCTCTCGCCCGCCTGACCCAGCCTGGTGCCCCACCCTTGCACGCCGAAGCGGTGTGGTGCGGCCGCCTTGCCCCCGGAGGCGCTTTCAAACCCCTTGAAAGCCGCATCGCGCATCCTCATTTATGCTGGCGAAATCCCTTCGCTCCATGCACCGTAAGGAAGCGCCATGCACCTGTTGAAGTCCCACCCGATCCGAAGCCTGCGTCGCACCGCCCTGATCGCCACGCTGACCGCCTCGGCCGCCCTGACCGGCTGCGGCTACAACGACTTCCAGCGCCTGGATGAGCAAACCAAGTCCGCCTGGTCGGAAGTGCTCAACCAGTACCAGCGCCGCGCCGACCTGATCCCCAACATCGTGGCCACCGTCAAAGGTGAGGCCAACTTCGAGCAGGACACCCTCACCAAGGTCGTTGAAGCCCGCGCCAAGGCCACCAGCATCCAGGCCACGCCCGAGCTGATCAACAACCCGGAAGCGTTCAACAAGTTCCAGCAGGCTCAAGGCGAGCTGTCGGGCGCGCTCTCGCGCCTGCTCGTGGTCAGCGAGAACTACCCCAACCTGAAGGCCAACCAGGGCTTCCAGGACCTGCGCGTGCAGCTCGAAGGCACCGAGAACCGCATCACCGTGGCACGCAACCGCTACATCCAGACCGTGCAGGAGTACAACGTGCTCGCGCGCAGCTTCCCCAGCAACCTCACCGCCAAGGTGATGGGTTACGAGGTCA
>NZ_DCXA01000052.1:0-6281 GCF_002328915.1 Aquabacterium sp. UBA2148 | reverse complement strand
CAGACGCCTCAGGTGTTTCGCCTGGGCCTGCTTCAGCCAGCCTTGCTGGGGGCGTTGTCTGACCCCGCCACGGCGGCGGCCGTCACCGACGAGGCCAGCGCCATCGAGATGCTGGGGCACGCGCCTCGCTTGGTGACGGGCGATTTCGAGAACTTCAAGGTCACTTGGCCGGGCGACTTCGCTTTGGCCGAGCGCCTGTTGGCGACGCGGGTTTGAGCGCCGAAAGCTGGGGCTCGCTGGCCTTGGCCTTGGCTTTGGCTGCTTTCGGTTCTGTCGAGGGGGCTGCCTGGCGCGAGGCTGCTGCCTTGATGGCTGCCATCGCGATCGGTTTGGCCCACTCCGGCGTCTGACCCATGGCGGTGGCGCTTGCCGGCACGCGCACCTGACCTTGCTGCCAATGCACCACCAATTTGGGTTGGGGTGCCTGACCCTGGTGTGGATCGGCGTCGTGGCTGTTGTCGTAGACGCGCAGCTCAGCCAGGTGTGGCAACAGCTGGATCAATTGCAAACGGCTTTGGTCAAAGCGTCGGCGGATGTCGGCCTCAGGGATGTCATGGCCGCCTTTGCGCACCCGGGCCTTGACGCGAGCCAGGTGCTGCTCCGGGCTGGCCAGCCCCACGTACCAGATCCGCACCTCGATGCCAGCCAGAGCGGCCTGTTTGAGCAGGCGCGCAAAGCTTTGTCCACCCAGGGTGGTTTCAAAGTTGTGATCCAGCCGCTGGGCGATGGCATGTTGAAGCAGGCGCTTGCCCTCATGCCAGGCGGCGCTGTTGGCTTGCGTGGCGCTCAGGTGCGGCTGAGCAGCCCGGATGCGGGCGGCGGCCTCATCTGGGTTGAAGTACTGGGCGCCATGGGCGCGGATGGTGGCCCCGCCGATGCTGCTTTTGCCGGCACCGTTGGTGCCAGCCAGCACAAAAATGCGGGGGGCGTGGGCAGTCTGGTCCACGGGCAGCCTCTCTGTTTTCTGGGTTGAAACGACAAGGCGCACCTGTGGGTGCGCCTGAAGCGTGCGGCGCATCGAGGCGCCTGGTGGTGCGTCTGACCGACTTCAGTGAGCTGGTGTCACCGCTGCCAGGGCCGCTGCGCCCAGCTCTTTGGGGGAGGCGTCGAAAGCCGCCAGCATGCCCTGGCGCGATGCCGGCGTCTGCATTTGTTGAAGCAAGGCATCGAACTCATGGCTCAGGCTGCCCAGGGCCTGGTCGCGCGCGTCAAGCAAAGCCTGGTAGGCGTCCAGAGACAGCACCACGGCCGTGGGCCGGTCTCGCTTGGTGATGGCCACCATGCCTTGGCTGGAGGCTGCGTCCAGGACGCGCCCGAAGCTGTTCTTGGCTTCGGTGGCAGAAAACTCGGGAACAGCCACCTCTTCGCCTCGGTGGTTGCGCAAGGTCAGTGCAGTCATGGGGATGCCCTTCGCGATCAAATTTGATCGATGGGGCCATTTTAGCCATTTCGGCTGATTTGTCCAGTTCTTCTGGCCAAAATGGCCATTCCGCCGATGGCTAGCAGCAGCATGCTGGAGGGCTCAGGCACGCTGGACACCCAGGTGGCCTGCTGCCCGGAGCTGGCCATGGTGGCGTCGATCCAGCTGCGGTAGCTGGCGACCTGCACGAACGCCGAACCCTCTGTTGCACCCGTGTCGCCGTCCTGGAGCACTGCAGATGCCACGCCGAGCAGCAGCGCTCCCGCGCTGTCGGCCGGTGTCCCGGCGAACAAAGCGCCGCCGCTGTCGCCCCCTTGCAAATGGGCGTTGCCGTTGGTCAGCAGCCAGTTCACCGAGGCGGCAACAGCGGCGTCTGCCTGGTAGGTGGTGGCAGCTTCGTACGCGGTCGTGCTGGCGAAGCCGTTGGGTGCCTGGTTCTGTGCCGACACCATGGTCAGTGTGCCCAGCGACGCGACCTGCGACGAGGTGATCACCTCGTCATTGAGAAAGGGGGTGGCGATGCTCAGTGATGAAGAAAGCCGGACCAGCGCGATGTCGTCGTTCGGGAAGTCGGCGCTGCTGAACGTGTAGGTGGCGCTCACCAGAGACGAGCCGGCCTGCGACACGAAGCTGCTCGAGCCGACCGTCAGTGAGCTGGCCACGTGCGCTGCCGTCAGGACCCAGTTGCTCGCGATGAGCACGCCAGAGGCGCCTCCAAGCTCCCCAATGGCATCAAAGCCGTTGGTCGCCGTGCCATTGACGATGGCGTGAGCCGCCGGTGCGAAGCTAAAGGCGGATCCCACAGCAAGGGATGCAACGATTGAGCGAAGAACACACGAGCGGTTTTGCATGGTGAGACGAGGCTGGGTGTTGGGCTTGAGCGACCGATGCTGCTGGGCGATGCCACGCCGGTGCTCTGGCGCAGTCCAAGGCGTGACTTACCCCAAGGATGCGTCACCAAAGGGCCTTTGGGCCATTGGGGCATTCCTCGTGGGGGCGATCTGGTGCCTCCGTGCGCGCGACGAAAAGGAAAAACCCGGCGGGTGCCGGGTTGTCAGGTTCGTGTGGCGCTTTGGCCTCACCAGGATGTTTCGTGCTCCGGGGTCGCCTTGATCCGATGGATCGACAGGTCGGCGCCTTCGAACTCTTCTTCTTGCGACAGGCGCAGGCCCATGGCCTTGTTGAGCACCCCGTAAACCAGCCCGCCGGAGAGCAGTGCAAACGCCACCACACCCAGCGTGCCGACGGTCTGGGTCAGCAGGCTCACGCCACCAGCGCCACCGAGTTCGGTCTGCCCGAAGATGCCTGCCGCGATCCCTCCCCAGGCTCCGCACAAGCCGTGCAGCGGCCAGACGCCCAACACGTCATCGATCTTCCATCTGTTCTGCACCAGCGTGAACATCAGCACAAAGATCGCGCCTGCGATGCCGCCCACCACCAACGCACCTGCCGGATGCATGATGTCCGAGCCGGCGCACACCGCCACCAGGCCGGCCAGGGGGCCGTTGTAGGCAAAGCCCGGGTCGTTGCGGCCCATGAGCACGGCCACCAGCGTGCCACCCACCAGTGCCATCAACGAGTTCACCGCGACCAGGCCCGAGATCTTGTCGATGGTCTGGGCGCTCATCACGTTGAAGCCGAACCAGCCCACGGCCAGGATCCACGAACCCAGCGCCAGGAAGGGGATGCTCGAGGGAGGGTGGGCCGAGATTTCACCGTTCTTGCGATAGCGGTTGCGGCGCGCGCCCAGGATGAGCACGGCCGGCAACGCCAGCCAGCCACCGAAGGCGTGAACCACCACCGAGCCAGCGAAGTCGTGCATCGGGGTGCCCGAGAGAGAGTGCAGCCAGTCGCCCACTCCGAACTTGTTGTTCCAGATGGCGCCTTCGCACAGCGGGTAGAACAGGCCCACGATGGCCGCCGTGGCAATCAACTGCGGGCCGAACTTGGCGCGCTCGGCGATGCCGCCGGAAATGATGGCCGGGATGGCCGCTGCGAACGTCAGCAGGAAGAAAAACTTGACCAGGGCGTAGCCGTTGTTCTGCGCCAGGGTGCCAGCGCCAGCGTAGAAGTCGACCCCGTAGGCGATGGTGTAGCCCACGAAAAAGTAGGCCAGCGTCGAGACGCAGAAATCGACCAGGATCTTGACCAGGGCATTGACCTGGTTTTTGTGCCGTACCGTGCCCAATTCGAGGAAGGCGAAGCCGGCGTGCATGGCGAGCACCATGACGGCGCCCAAAAGGATGAACAGCGCGTCAGCGCCTTGTTTGAGTTGATCCATAGTTTGGTTCCACAGCGGAGGAGGCCGCACCGATCTGAGTCGTTTTGGGCCGGGTACATCGGAAAGCACCAAAAGCAAGCAAAACGCATGCCTGGTTTTGGGGCGAAAGGAGCCTCTGCGGGCGCGAATCATGACTCTCATTGGTGCGTCAGCGTTCTTTCATTGCCAATTGCACCGAAGTTGTGCGCTCCGGGCGCCGCAATGTGTGCGCCGCCAGGTGGGCACACCGGGGGAGCTTTTCTCGCGTCTGGCCTCAACGGGTGCTCGGATCGCCGGACAATGGCGGCTGTCAACCGACATCAGTCCAACCAGCGCGGACCGCTCGCGGTCCCTTTTGAAGCACCGTTCACATGAGCGCACCAGCCATCCGCATCGGAGAAGGGTGGGACACCCACGCCCTCGTCGTCGGCCGTCCTTTGATCCTGGGAGGGGTTGCCATCCCTCACACCCATGGCCTGCTCGGGCATTCCGATGCCGACGCGTTGCTGCACGCCATCACGGACTCACTGCTGGGCGCAGCCGGCCTTGGTGACATCGGCCGTCACTTCCCTGACACGGACGAAAGCTTCAAAGGCGCCGATTCGGTCGTGCTGCTCAAGGAGGCCCATCGCCGGGTGATCGATGCCGGCTGGGGGGTGGTCAACCTGGACACCACCATCGTGGCCCAGGCCCCGAAAATGGCGCCTCACATTGGCGCCATGCGCCAGCGAATCGCCCAGGCACTGGGCCTGGACGAGTCGCAGGTCAACGTCAAGGCCAAGACGGCCGAGAAGATGGGGCCGGTGGGCGAGGGCAGGGCGATCGAGACTCGGGCGGTCTGCCTGCTCTACCGACTCTGAGCCCGCTCAAGGTGCGCGTTTGAGCCGGATGTGCGCCACCAGGCCGCCGCCCGGCGCATTCGCCAGCTCGAACGAGCCACCCATGCGCTGCAAGGCTTTGTCCACGATGGCCAGCCCCAGGCCAGCACCGGTGGCGGCGGTGCGGGCCGCGTCACCCCGGAAGAAGGGCGTGGTCAGCTGAGGCAGCTTCTCTGGCGCCACCCCGGGCCCGTGGTCGCGAACCGACAAGATCACCCATGCGCCCGAGCGCGTGTAGCTCACGTCCACGTTGGTCACGCCCGTGTAGGTGTTGCGGCCATACCGCCGGGCGTTTTCAAACAGGTTGGTCAGCACGCGGCCCAGTTCGGTTTCGTCGGCCATGACGCGCGTGTCGATCGGCAACTTGGCCGTGATGCGGATGCGCTTGGTGTCGCGGAACTGGCTGATCGCCTTGTCCACCACGCTCGAGACGTGCACCGCCACCAGCTCGACCTCGCCGGGGCGGGCGTAGTCCATGAACTTGTCGATGATGGCGTCGAGCTGGTCGATGTCGGCGGCCATGTTGCGCTTGGCTTCCTCGTCGACCACGCTCATCTCGGCCTCCAGGCGCATGCGGGCCAGCGGCGTGCGCAGGTCGTGCGAGATGCCGGCCAGCATCACGGCACGGTCTTCTTCCACCTTGGCGAGTTCTCGCGCCATGCGGTTGAAGCCCTGGTTCACCTCGCGGATCTCGCGCGTGATCATGGATTCATCCAGCACCGAGTCGTACTCGCCTTCGCGGATGCGGCTGGCCGCGAACGACAGCTCCTTGAGCGGCTGGTTGATGAGCCGCGCGATGATGGCCGAGCCCAGCACGGTGGCCACCAGCGCAATGCCCACCCAGATGAACCAGGTGCCTGCAGCCAGTGGCTCGACCCGGGTCGGATCGGCCTGCAGCCAGTAGTTGTCGCGCTCGATCTGAAAGCCCACCCACAGCCCCGGCACGCCATTGACGCTGCTGGCCACCACCGTGGTGGGTCCCAGGCGCGAGCGCAGCTGCTCCCCGATGGCCCGCGTGAAGCGGCTGATCTCGAAGGCTTCGAAGCGGTCTGCGGGCTCCCGCGGTTTGAGGCGGATGGACTCCTGGTCTGAAAGCGTCTTGATCAGCGTGAGCCGGTTGATGCTGTCGGAGTAGCGCAGCGCCGCCCGCGACAAGTTGACCAGGCTGGCGATCTGCTGGGCGGCCTGGACCGCGCGCGGCTCGAACTCGAGCGCGCGAAAGGTCTGGACCCAGGCGAAGATGCCCGCCGTCAGCAACAGGCCAAGCAGGATGAAGGTGCGCCAGAAAAGGCTGAGGGCGAACCGCTTTCTTGGCATCGATCAAGCCCCGCCGTCCGGCACGAACACATAACCCACGCCCCACACCGTCTGGATGTAGCGAGGTTGTGCCGGATCGGGTTCGATCATCTTGCGCAGGCGCGAGATCTGCACGTCGAGGCTGCGGTCGAATGGTTCGAACTCGCGGCCGCGGGCCAACTGAGCCAGCTTGTCGCGGCTCAGCGGCTGGCGCGGGTGGCGCACCAGGGCCTTGAGCATCGAGAACTCGCCGGTGGTCAGGGCGATGGGCTCGCCTTCCTTGCTTAGGCGGCGCAAGGCCAGGTCGAACTCGAAGGGGCCGAACGTGACCGTCTGGGCTTCCTTGGCGGGCGCGCCGGGGGCTTCCTGGGCCGGGCGGCGACGCAGCACGGCGTGGATGCGTGCCAGCAGCTCGCGCGGGTTGAAG
>NZ_DCXA01000272.1:2568-4873 GCF_002328915.1 Aquabacterium sp. UBA2148 | reverse complement strand
TCTCGCCGGTCTTGTCCTGCGCGCTGCCGGTGGTGAGCTCGACCTCAAGCGTGTGCGCATCGACCAAGCTGCCGTAGCCACGCACCACCTCGACTTTGCGGGCCTTGGCCATGGCGGCCAGACCTTGCGTGAGCTTGCCCGTCACACCGGACTTGTGCGCGCGCAGCTTGGCCAGATCCAGCGTCGGCTCGCCGAAGCTCACGCCCAGCGCATCGAAATGCTTGACCTCGTCCATCACGGCGGCCACGTGCAGCAGCGCCTTCGATGGGATGCAGCCCACGTTCAGGCAGACGCCGCCCAGCTCGGCGTAGCGCTCGACCAGGATGACTTTGAGTCCCAGGTCGGCCGCGCGGAAGGCGGCGCTGTAGCCTCCGGGGCCACCGCCAAGCACGAGCACATCGCAATCGGTGTCGGCTGGCGTGGCCACCTGCGAACGAGCCGGGCTGGTGCTGGCTGCGGCAGCTGTGGCCGCGCTGGCGGATGCCGAGGCCGGTGGAGATGCGGCAGGTGTTGTGGCAGCTGCCGGTGCTGCAACCGGAGTCGGCGCGGCAGCAGAAGCAGCCACATCCAAGGTCAGGATCACGTGGCCCTGCCCCACCCGGTCACCCAATTTCACCTTGATCTCGCCGACCACCCCGGCCTGGGGCGAAGGCACCTCCATGGAGGCCTTGTCGGACTCCAGGGTGATCAGGCTCTGCTCGGCGGCGACGGTCTGGCCGGGCTTGACTAGGATTTCGATGATCGCCGCATCGGCGATGTCGCCCAGGTCGGGCACGGGGATGTCGATGAATGCCATGTCGACGCCCCTTAAACCAGTGCGCGGCGGAAATCCGCCAGCAGCGAAGCCAGGTAGGCGTTGAACTTGGCCGCCGACGCGCCGTCGATGACGCGGTGGTCGTAGCTCAGGCTCAGCGGCAACATCAGGCGCGGCACGAACTCGCTGCCGTTCCACACCGGCTTCATGGCCGAGCGGCACACACCCAGGATGGCCACCTCCGGCGCGTTGATGATGGGCGTGAAGGTCGTGCCGCCGAAGCCGCCCAGCGACGAGATCGAGAAGCAGCCGCCGCTCATCTCGGCCGGGGTGAGCTTGCCGTCGCGGGCCTTGGCCGCCAGCGCGGCGGTTTCCAGCGCCAGCTGGCTCAGCGACTTCTGGTCCACGTCGCGGATCACCGGCACCACCAGGCCATTGGGCGTGTCGGCCGCGAAGCCGATGTGCACATAGCCCTTGAGCACCAGGTCATCGCCATCGAGCGAGGCGTTGAACTGCGGGAACTTGCGCAGCGCCACCGCGCAGGCCTTGAGCAGGAAAGCCAGCATCGTGAACTTGGTGCCCGCCTTGGCGTGCTCTTCGTTGAGCTTGACCCGGAAGGACTCCAGCTCGGTGATGTCGGCCTCTTCGTTGTTGGTGACGTGCGGGATGCGCACCCAGTTGCGGTGCAGGTTGGCGCCCGAGATCTTCTTGATGCGCGACAGCGGCTGGCGCTCGATGGGGCCGAACTTCGTGAAGTCGATCGAGGGCCAGGGCAGCAGGGTCATGCCGCCCAGGTCGGCGCTGCCAGCGCCCGAGCCGCCAACAGGCGCAGCACCGGAAGCAAGCTTGGCGATCACACCCTTGACGAAGTTCTGCACATCGACGTGGGTGATGCGCCCCTTGGGGCCGGTGCCAGGCACCTTGGCGATGTCCACGCCCAGTTCGCGCGCAAAGCGTCGCACCGAGGGTGAGGCGTGGGCGACCTGTCCGGTGGCGGGCGGCTCGGCCGGCGGCAAGGACGCGGTCGGGCTGGTGCGCGAAGCCGGTTCAGCCACCGGCGCTGAAGCCGCAGCGGGCTCTGAAACGGGTGCCGACACAGCAGGTGCGGCCGAGGCAGCAGCAGGCGCAGGGGCTGCTGCAGGTGTCGAGGCACTCGCAGCGCCCTCACCCACCTCCAGCAAGCCGATCACCGATCCCTGGCTGACCTTGTCACCCAGCTTCAGCATCAGCTCCTTGATCACGCCACCTTGCGCAGACGGCACCTCCATCGAGGCCTTGTCCGACTCGATGGTGATCAGGCTTTGTTCCGCGCGAACGGTGTCGCCCGGCTTGACGAGCAGCTCGATGACGGCTGCATCGCTCACGTCCCCGATGTCCGGGACGGTCAGTTCAATCGTGGCCATGTGTGGTCCTCGCAGGCGTCAGGCGTACAGCGGGTTGAGCTTCTCGGTGTCGATGCCATATTTGGCGATCGCCTCGGCGACCTTCGAGCCCGGCAGCTTGCCTTCATCGGCCAGCGACTTCAGCGCGGCCACGACGATGTAGTGGCGG
>NZ_DCXA01000272.1:0-2485 GCF_002328915.1 Aquabacterium sp. UBA2148 | reverse complement strand
ACGACGATGTAGTGGCGGTTGATCTCGAAGTGCTCGCGCAGCCGGTAGCGGAAGTCGCTGCGACCGAAGCCGTCGGTGCCCAGCACCTTGAACGAGCGCCCTTGCGGGATGTGGGCCCGGATCTGCTCAGGCAGCGCCTTGACGTAGTCGGTCGATGCCACCACCGGGCCTTGCGTGCGACTCAGCTGCTTCTTCACGAAGGGCACGCGCGGCGCATCGGTCGGGTGCAGCAGGTTCCAGCGCTCGACGTCCTGGCCTTCGCGGGCCAGCAGGTTGAAGCTCGGGCAGCTCCAGACGTTGGCGCCCACGCCCCAGTCGGCTTCCAGCAGCTCCTTGGCCGCCACCGACTCGCGCAGGATCGAGCCCGCGCCCAGCAGGTTGACCTGCAGCTTGTGTTTGCTGTCGGCGTCCTGCAGCAGGTACATGCCGGCGATGATCTCGGCCTCGGTGCCGGGCTTGAGCCCCGGCTGGGCGTAGTTCTCGTTGAGCAGGGTCAGGTAGTAGAAGACGTTCTCCTGCTTCTCGACCATGCGCTTGAGGCCGTCCTGGATGATGACCGCCACCTCGTGCGCGAAGCTCGGGTCATAGCTCAGGCAGTTCGGGATGGTGCCGGCCACCAACTGGCTGTGGCCGTCCTCGTGCTGCAGGCCTTCACCGTTCAGGGTCGTGCGACCCGACGTGCCACCCAGCAGGAAGCCACGCGCCTGCATGTCGCCCGCGGCCCAGGCCAGGTCACCGATGCGCTGCAGCCCGAACATCGAGTAGTAGATGTAGAACGGGATCATCACGCAGTTGTTCGTCGAGTACGACGTGGCCGCGGCCACCCACGAGCTCATGCCGCCCGCTTCGTTGATGCCTTCCTGCAGGATCTGGCCGGCCTTGTCCTCGCGGTAGTACATGACCTGGTCCTTGTCGACCGGGGTGTACTTCTGGCCTTCCGGCGCGTAAATACCGATCTGGCGGAACAGGCCTTCCATGCCGAAGGTGCGGGCCTCGTCGACCAGGATGGGCACCACGCGCGGGCCCAGGTTGGCGTCGCGCAGCAGCGGCGTCAGGCAGCGCACGAAGGCTTGCGTGGTCGAAATCTCGCGGCCTTCCTGCGTGGGCTCCAGCACGCTCTGGAAAGCGTCCAGGCCCGGCACCGGCAGCGTCTCGTCGGCCTTGGGGCGGCGCTTGGGCAGCGCGCCACCCAGGGCGGCTCGGCGCTCCAGCAGGTACTTCATCTCGGGCGTGTTGTCGGCCGGTTTGATGAAGGGCAGCTTTTCGATGTCCTCGTCGGCCACCGGGATGTTGAAGCGATCGCGGAAGAGCTTGATGTCTTCGTCGGTCAGCTTCTTGGTCTGGTGGGCGGTGTTCTTGCCTTCACCGCTCTTGCCCATGCCGAAGCCCTTGACCGTCTTGATCAAGAGCACGGTGGGCTGGCCAGTGTGGTTGACGGCCGCGTTGTAGGCGGCGTACACCTTCTGCGGGTCGTGGCCGCCGCGTTGCAGGCGCCAGATGTCGTCGTCCGACAAGCGCGCCACCATCTCCAGCGCACGGGGGTCGCGCCCGAAAAAGTGCTGGCGCACGAAGGCGCCGTCGTTGGCCTTGCAGGCCTGGTAATCGCCGTCGACCATCTCCATCATGATCTTGCGCAGGATGCCGTCCTTGTCGCGCGCCAGCAGCGGGTCCCAGTACGAGCCCCACAGCAGCTTGATCACGTTCCAACCGGCGCCGCGGAACTCGCCTTCGAGCTCCTGCACGATCTTGCCGTTGCCGCGCACCGGGCCGTCCAGGCGCTGCAGGTTGCAGTTGATCACGAAGATCAGGTTGTCGAGCTTTTCGCGCGCGGCCAGGCCGATCGCGCCCAGCGATTCGGGCTCGTCCATCTCGCCGTCGCCGCAGAACACCCACACCTTGCGTTGGCTGGTGTCGGCCAGGCCGCGGGCATGCAGGTACTTCAGGAAGCGCGCCTGGTAGATGGCCATGATCGGACCCAGCCCCATCGACACGGTCGGGAACTGCCAGAACTCCGGCATCAGCTTGGGGTGTGGGTAGCTGGAAAGGCCCTTGCCGCCCACTTCCTGGCGGAAGTTGTTGAGCTGGTCTTCCGTGATGCGACCTTCCATGAAGGCGCGGGCGTAGATGCCCGGGGCCGAGTGGCCCTGGATGTAGAGCAAGTCGCCGCCGTGATCGGGCGTGTCGCCGTGCCAGAAATGGTTGAAGCCAACGCCCAGCATGGTCGCCAGCGAGGCAAACGAGGAAATGTGGCCACCCAGGTCGCCGCCATCGGGCGGGTTGTGGCGGTTGGCCTTGACCACCATCGCCATGGCGTTCCAGCGCATGTAACTGCGCAAGCGCTCTTCGATCTCGAGGTTGCCGGGGTGGTGTGCCTCGTCCTCCACCGCGATGGTGTTCACGTAGGCCGTCGTGGCCGAGAACGGCATGTCGATGCCGGCCTGGCGGGCGTGGTCAAGGAGGTTTTCGAGCAAGTCGTGTGCTCGGG
>NZ_DCXA01000112.1:0-8268 GCF_002328915.1 Aquabacterium sp. UBA2148 | reverse complement strand
CTGACCGCCCTGGTGCGATCCGGCGAAGACGACGGCGAGGCCCGCCTGCCGTTCGAGCCCTGGCTGCACACCCACCTGCACCGCCAGCACCGGGTGATGCGCCGCCACGTCCGCGAGCACCAGCGCCTGAGCGACGAAGACGCCCACCGCTTGCGCCGCCGATTGCGCAACCTGCGCGACATCATCCACCTGTTCACGGCGGCACGGGTGCCTTCGTCCTTCGAGCGGGCGCAAACCGAAGCCATCGCCGCTTTAGGCCGGCTGCAGGATGAAACGGTGGCACGGGCGCGCTACCAGGCCGCCTCGGCCCTGGATCCGCGCGCCTTGTTCGCCGCAGGATGGCTGCTGGGCCGGCGCCTGCGCACCCGCACCCAGGCCCGCCGGGCGCTGCGCCAATGGGCCCGCTGCTCCGCCCCCTGGTGAACCTTTGGACTTGAGGCTTCAGCGCTGAATGGTCACCGTGGGTGAGGTGTTAACGCCACCCACGGCCTGTTGTGCCAAGGCTGCCTGCACCGCAGCCAGGTCGGGAAGCACGTTTTCCGCGCCAAAGGTGTCTGCATCGCGACCGCTGCGGTGCATCAGGCTCAGCGGCTGCTCGTTGAGTCCGCACAGCATCAGCCTGATCTGCTTGCGCGCCAGCGTGCGCTGCAATTGCACCAAGGCGTCCAGGCCCGAGGTGTCCATCGAGATCAGCCGCGACGTCTCCAGCACCACCACCCTCGTGGCCGGCGGCAGCTGCTCAGGCAGGTCTTCCACCTTGCCCACCGCACCAAAGAACAGCGAACCATACAAGCGGCACAGCCGAACCTGCCCAGGCACCTCACCCGAGGCCAAGCCCGGCACGTGGCCCGGCAACTCGCTGGCTTCGACGCGAAACAGCGTGCTCATGCGGTAGATGAAGAACAGGCAGGCCAGCACCAGCCCCACCTCCACCGCCACCGTCAGGTCGAAAATCACCGTCAGCAAGAAGGTGCCCACCAGGATGGTGCGGTAGGTGTAGTGGTACTGCTTGAGGTGAGCAAAGGCCTGCCACTCGCCCATGTTCCAGGCCACCGACAGCAGGATGCCCGCCAGCACCGGCAGCGGCACGTGCACCGCCAGCGGGGCGGCCACCAGCACGATCAACAGCAGCACCAGCGCGTGCACCATGCCCGCCACCGGCGAGGTCGCGCCCGAGCGCACGTTGGTGACCGTGCGGGCGATGGTGCCCGTGGCCGGGATGCCGCCGAAAAATGGCGTGACCACGTTGGCCACGCCTTGTGCCATCAGCTCCTGGTTGGGGTCGTGGCGCGGCAGTTCGGTCAGGTTGTCGGCCACGCGCGCACAAAGCAGCGACTCGATGGCGCCCAACAAGGCGATGGTCACCGTGGGGATGAACAGCTGGCGCATGCCCTCCCAACTGAACTCCGGCCAGACAAAATCGGGAAGCCCATGAGGGATGCCGCCAAATCGGCTGCCAATGGTGGCCACCGGCAGCGACAGCCAGGCCGTGGCAGCGCCAAACAGGATGATGGCGACGATGGGCCCTGGCAAGCGAGCCACCACGCGAAAGGCCCTGGACGACTGCCAGGCCGGCGGCGCCAAGCCGTCTTTGGCAAAAGCGCGCGGCCAGAGGGTCACCAGCGCCAGCGCCGCCAGCCCCATGCCCACCGCCAAGGGGTTGACCTGATCGGCATGTGCCCACAACGTGCGCAACTGCCCCACGAAATCAGCCGGCATGTGGGAAGGGTCGAGCCCCAGCAGGTCCTTGAGTTGCGACAGGGCGATCAAGACCGCGATGCCATTGGTGAAGCCGATGACGATGCTCACCGGGATGTAGCGCACCAGCGCCCCCAGCCTGAACCAGCCCATGAGGAACAGCAGCCCACCCGCCAACACGGTCGAGATCAGCAGGTTGGCCAGACCGTAACGCTCGACGATGCCGTAGACGATGACGATGAAGGCCCCGGCGGGCCCGCCGATCTGAACGTGCGAGCCGCCCAAGGCCGAGATCAGGAAGCCGGCGATGATGGCCGTGAACAGGCCCGACTCCGGTTTCACGCCCGAGGCGATGGCAAAAGCCATGGCCAGCGGCAGGGCCACGATGCCCACCGTCAGGCCCGCGCTGCAGTCGGTCAGCAGGCGATGGCGGTCGTATCCTTGCAGCGCGTCGAGCAGGCGCGGCCGAAACGGCGCCAGTGGCAATTGGGCCAGCCAGGCGCGCAGGTTCGTGCCGGCGCTTCTCAGTTGTTGTGGGTCAGGGCGTTCCATCAGCCCCGATTGCACAGCAAGGGTCGTGCCGGGTCAACGGCACCTGCCCTCAGCGGATGCGCATGCCCGGCTCGGCGCCTGGGAAGGGCTCGAGCACGTACACGCCCGGGTTGGCCTTCTCGTCGGTGTGCGAGGCGGCCAGCACCATGCCCTCGCTGACGCCGAACTTCATCTTGCGCGGCGCCAGGTTGGCCACCAGCACAGTGAGCTTGCCGATCAGCTGCTCAGGCTGGTAGGCCTCCTTGATGCCACTGAACACATTGCGGTGGCGTCCCTCGCCCACGTCCAGCGTCAGGCGCAGCAGCTTGGTGCTGCCGTCGACGTGCTCGGCGTTGACGATTTTCGCGATGCGCAGGTCCACCTTGACAAAGTCGTCGATGGTGATGGTTTCAGCGATGTCTTCGCCACCGGGCTTGGGCGCCTCGGCCACCGGGGCCGGCGGTGCTTCGAAGAGGGCATCGAGCATCTTCACATCGACGCGCTGCATCAGGTGCTGGTAGGCGCCAATGGTGTGTTCGCCCAACAGTCGGCCGACGTCGGAGAAGGTCAGCGGCTCGACTCTCAAGAAGGCCTCGACGTGAGCGGCCACGGCCGGCAGCACCGGCTTGAGGTAGATGCTCAGCAGGCGGAAGGCCTCGATGCACACGGTGCAGACCTCTTGCAGGCGCGCGTCAGCGCCTTCCTGCTTGGCCAACTCCCAGGGCTTGTTGGCGTCCACGTACTCGTTGACGCGATCGGCCAGCAGCATGATCTCGCGCAGCACCTTGCCCAGCTCACGGGCTTCGTACTGCTCGGCGATGCTGGCACCACCGGCCTGCAGCGTGGCCAGCAAAGCCTTGCCCTCATCGCCGATGGCAGCGGTCAGCTTGCCCTCGAAGCGTTTGGCCAGGAAGCCTGCCGCACGACTGGCGATGTTGACGAACTTGCCCACCAGGTCGGAGTTGACCCGGGCCATGAAGTCGTCCTTGTTGAAGTCGATGTCCTCGACGTTGGCGTTGAGCTTGGCGGCGATGTAGTAACGCAGCCACTCGGGGTTCATGCCCAGGCTGAGGTACTTGAGCGGATCGAGGCCCGTGCCGCGGCTCTTGGACATCTTCTCGCCGTTGTTGACGGTCATGAAGCCATGCACGTTCACCTGGTTCGGCAGCTTGCGGCCGCTGAACTGCAGCATCGCGGGCCAGAACAGGGTGTGGAAGTAGGTGATGTCCTTGCCGATGAAGTGCACCTGCTCCACGGCGGGGTCGGCCATGAATTCATCGAAGCTGCGGGCCTCGCCGTACCTGGCCTTGGGGCCGCCGGCCGCGAAGTAGCTCTTGAGCGAGGCCAGGTAGCCGATCGGCGCATCCAGCCAGACGTAGAAGTACTTGCCGGGGGCGTCGGGGATCTCGATGCCGAAATAAGGCGCGTCGCGGCTGATGTCCCAGTCGCCCAGGCCGCCCTCACCGTTTTCGTCTTTGGTGAACCACTCCTTGATCTTCTTGCTGACGGCGGGCTGCAGCTTGCCGTCCTGCGTCCACTGCTCCAGGAAGCCCAGGCAGCGCTGATCGGACAGCTTGAAGAAGTAGTGGTCGGAGGTCTTGAGCACGGGCGTGGCACCCGAGAGCGACGAATACGGGTTCTTGAGCTCGGTGGGCGCGTAGACGGCGCCGCACACCTCGCACGAGTCGCCATATTGGTCCTTGGCCGCGCACTTGGGGCACTCGCCCTTGATGAATCGGTCGGCCAGGAACATGCCCTTTTCGGGGTCGAAGAATTGCTCGACCGGGCGCACGTCGATCAGGCCCTGGGCCTTGAGCTCGCGGTAAATGCTTTGGGCCAGCTCGTGGTTCTCGGGGCTGTCGGTGCTCGACCAGTGATCGAAGCTGATGTGAAAGCCGTCGAGGTAAGGCTTGCGGCCTGCAGCGATGTCGGCCACGAACTGCTGCGGCGTCTTGTTCACCTTCTGGGCGGCGATCATGATCGGCGCGCCATGGGCGTCGTCGGCTCCCACGAAGTGCACCTGATGGCCCTGCATGCGCTGGAACCGCACCCAGATGTCGGCCTGGATGTACTCCATGATGTGGCCGATGTGGAAGTGACCGTTGGCGTAAGGCAGCGCGGTGGTGACGAAGAGCTGGCGGGGCATGGTGTGAGGAGATGGCGATCGCAAGGAGGGGATTTTAGGCTGCCGGGGCCGCCCCACTCACCCGCATGGAGGAAGGCCCTGACCGAAGGCCTTCTCCTGGGGCGATCCGGGCTAGACTGAACGCCCCGATCGAGCCCCGAGCTCCCACCGCCTGTTTGCCCGTTTCCATCGCATGACCGCTGTTTCCTCGCCCCTCGAATCCGCTGCCCTCGACGCTTTGCGTCAATTGCCCGATCCGCTGACAGGCCAGGACTGGGTGTCGAGCCGTCGCGTGCGCAGGCTCAGCGTGTCCAACGGGCGAGCGGAACTCGACATCGCCCTGGGGTACCCCGCGCGTTCGCAATGGCCCGCCTTCACCAGCCTGATCGAGGCCGCGCTCCGTCAGGTCGAAGGCATCCGCGAGGTCGCGGTCAACTGGTCCACCGACATCGTCGCCCACCAGGCCATGCGCGGTCAGGCCCTGCTGCCTGGCGTGAAAAACCTGGTCGCCGTGGCCTCTGGCAAGGGTGGCGTGGGCAAGAGCACCACCGCCGTCAACCTGGCCCTGGCCCTGGCGGCCGAGGGCGCTCGCGTGGGCATGCTCGACGCCGACATCTATGGCCCCAGCCAGCCCCTGATGCTGGGCCTGTCCGGCAAACCCGACAGCCCCGATGGCAAGACCATCACCCCCCCCATCAACCACGGCCTGCAGACCATGTCCATCGGCCTGCTGATCGACGGTCAGGCACCGGCCATCTGGCGTGGCCCCATGGCCACCCAGGCCTTCGACCAGATGCTGCGACTGAGCAACTGGGGCGCCCCCGGTGAGCCGCTCGATTACCTCATCGTCGACATGCCCCCGGGCACCGGCGACATCCACCTGAGCCTGAGCCAGCGCGCGCCCATCACGGCGGCCGTCATCGTCACCACGCCGCAAGACATCGCACTGCTCGATGCCAAGAAGGGCTTGCAGATGTTCGAAAAGGTGTCGGTGCCGGTGCTGGGCATCGTCGAAAACATGGCCACCTACTGCTGTCCGAACTGCGGCCACGAGGCACACATCTTCGGCCAGGACGGCGGCAAGCGCCTGGCCGAAACCTGCAGCGTTCCCCTGCTGGGCTCGATGCCGCTGGACCTGGGCATCCGCGAACAGGCCGACAGCGGCCGTCCCACCCTGGTGGCCGAACCCGATGGCAAGGTGTCCGGCCTCTACAAGGCCATGGCCCGCCTGATGGCCGCCGGCCTGTCGAAGCTGCCCAAGGACTACAGCGGCAAGCTGCCTGGGGTCAGCGTCGCACCCAGCGAAGGCCCGAGCGCTGGCCAACCCGGCTGAGGCCCACCACCTCGCCAGCGCCGCTTGCGCCCCACCCCCTCGCCCAACTGCACACCGACCACAGGAAAGACAGCCATGGCACCAATGCTGTCCGCCGACGACGCCTGGTTCGACCTCGTGCCCCTGGCCCTGATCGAATTCAACGAACACGGCCGCGTGCTGCGCGCCAACTCGGCGCTCAGCGCCCTGCTGGGCTACGCCACCCTGCCTGGCAGCAACCTGGCAGAAGGCGCTTCAGCCTTGCAACGCCTTTGCGGCTGGGACTCTCCGCTGACCCTGCTGGCCCTGGGTCCCGAAGACGCGCCCCTGCAATCTCGGGTGCACCAGTCACGCGGCCAGGCCGACCTGGTGAGCCTGCACAGTCAGGTCTGGACGGTCGCCAACCCATCGCCGGAGCAGCCCCGCCAGTACCTGTGTGCCATCCGCGAAGCCCCAGGCAACGAGCCCCTTGACTCGCCTGGCATCCGCATCGCCTCCGACGCGGACGCCGACCCGCTGCCCGACCAGGCCGTGCTCTTGCACGAACTCAGCACCATCCTGGAAAGCACGCCAGCCGGCATCGCCTACCTCCGGGACGACGTGCTGGTGCGCTGCAACCGGCGCTTCGAACGCATGCTGGGGCTGCCTCCGGGCTCTCTGCCCGGCCAAAGCCTGTCCGTGCTGCTGGGCGCCGACCCGCGCATCGAGCGAGCGGTCACCCAGGCTGCCCGGCAGGTGCAAGAGCACAGCCAGCACGAGACCGACATCGAGATCGTCCTGCCAGGGCATAACACACGCTGGTACGCCCTGTCCGTCAGGCGCATCGGTGAGTCGGCCGAGCCGCTGGAGCTCATCGTGGTGCTCTCGGACATCACCCGCGCTCGGCAGCAGCAGGCCCAGCTCGAATCGCTCGGTCGTGACCGCGACCTCATGTTCTCGCTCTCGGGCGTGGGCATCGCCTTCGTGCGCGACGGCCACATCCAGCGCGCCAACCCGGCCCTGTCCGACCTCATCGGCGAGCCCGATGCCGACCTCACCGGTCGCGCCCTGCAGACCCTGTACGCCCCCGAACTCGACCTCAACACCGAGGCCGACGTGACCAGCGTGCTGCGCAGCCTGGGCCATTGGCAGGGCGAGCGCGCATTGCGCGTGCACGCAACAGCAGGACAAAACGCGGGCCAAGGCAGCCTGCAAGGCCTGTGGGCCGAGGTCGCCATGCGCCTGGTCAACCCAGCGCGCCCGGAAGAAGGCTTCATTGCCTCCTTTGTCAACGTCGATGCCCGCCACCGCGCGGAGTGGAACCTGACCCTGCAGGCCGACCGCACCCGCGCCATCCTCGACTCGGTGTTCGTGGGCATCGTCACCATCGACACCCACGGCATCGCCTGGATGAACCGCTCCGCGCGCCGCATGTTCGCCGGCGACCTCGCCGACTTCGTGGGCCAGCCCCTGAGCACCGTGGCCACCACCGACCTCGACCACCCCTTCCGGCTGACCGACTACCTCGATGGCCTGGAGGACGGCCAATCGCACACCTTCGAGTGCCAGGTGATGGGGCGAGACGGACGGGTGTTCTGGGTGGTGGGCAACGCCGTGGTCACGCTCGACGAGCTCGGCCAGCGCCAGGCCACCTACGCCCTGCTCGACATCGACCGCCGCCGTCAGGCCGAAGCCGAAACCGCCGAGGCGCAAGCCACCCTGCAGCGCATCATCGCCATGGCGCCCATGGCCATCCAGCTGATCGACGCGCACCACCTGACCCTGCTGCAGGCCAACCAGGCCAGCGCGCTGTTCATGGGGCAAGACCCATCCAAGGTCATTGGACTGCCCTTGGAGGCGGCCTTCCCGGCAGAGCGCGGACGCCAGCTGTGCACCGAGCTGCAGGCCGCGCTCGACAGCGGCAAGTCCCGCCACAAAGAACACGTGGTGGCCGCACGCAACGGCAACCAGGTCTGGGACGTCAACTACCTGCCGCTGAACGCAGATGGCGATGCGGCCGATCAGATCCTGCTGGTGGCCTCGGACATCACCGAGCAGCGCGCCGCCGAACAAGCGCGCCTGGAAGCCGCCATCGCTCAGCGCGAGATGCTGGTCAAGGAAGTGCACCACCGCATCAAAAACAACCTGCAGGGCGTGGCGGGCTTGCTCCAGCAGATCGCTGCGCGCAAGCCCGAGGTCGCCTCGGCCATCTCGGAGGTGGTCGGACAGGTTCAGGCCATCGCCCAGGTGTACGGGCTGCAGGTCGGCACGGGCGGTCCGCTGCGACTCAAATCCGTGGTCGAAGCCATTGCGCAATCGGTGCAACGCACCTTCGGGCGCCCCATCCAGCTCGAGCTCGAAGGCGCCAGCGCTGGCGACTGGCAATTGCCCGAGGCCGAGTCCATCCCGATCGCGCTGAGCCTCAACGAGTTGCTGACCAACGCCCACAAGCACGGCCCTGGCCAGCAAGCCATCCGATGCCTGCTGCAGTCGAGCGAAGCGGGCGTGCGCATCGACATCCGCAGCCCGGGCCAGTTGCCCGAGGGCTTCAACATCGATCGCGTGCCAGGTGGCGTGTCCGGCCTGGGCCTGGTGCGGGCGCTGCTGCCACGCCGCAGCGCCA
>NZ_DCXA01000304.1:0-4094 GCF_002328915.1 Aquabacterium sp. UBA2148 | reverse complement strand
CCGGTGGGGCGCTCGCAGCAGCCTTGGCCAGCGACTCAGGCGCGGGTGGCAACCACTCGGCGGGCACCGGCTTGCCCACCAGCACGGCCAGCGATTGCTGGTCCTGCGCGAGCAGGCGTTGGGCCTGGGCACGGGCCACGCGAGCGGCTTCAACCTGGGACTGCGAAGAGCGCAGGTCCAGCTCGTTGAGCACACCGTTGTCGTACTTGAGCTGGGAAAGCTTGAGCGCGTCCTGGCGGGTCTGCAGCGTCTGCTCGGCCAGCGCCAGCTGCCAGCGGTCGGCCCACACGGTGTAGTAGGCGTTGGCCACGGCGGCCACCAGGCTGATGTGCGCGGCGCGGCGGGCTTCTTCGGATGCCAGCACCTGGGCCGAAGCGGCTTCGGTCAGCGAGCGCACGCGGCCGAACAGGTCGATCTCGAACGAGGGGATGACCAGCCCACCGGTGACCTGCGTGCCCAATGCATAGGGAGGCGCGGCCGAGGGCTGTCGGGTGCCGCTGATGCTGGCGTTGACATTGGGCACGCGGTCGGCGGCCTGGATCTGGTAGGCCGCACGCTGCGCCTCGATGGTCAGGATGGCCACACGCAGGTCGCGGTTGTGGGCCAGGGCCTCGCAGATCAGCGACTGCAGGCGCGGGTCAGGGAAGTACTCGCGCCAGGGCACGGCGGCGATGTCGACGGCTGGGGCTTGCACCAAGGCACCCGGGGCGTTCGTTGCCTGAGAGGCTGCAGCAGCCTGCGGCAAGGCAGCCGGGACCGGCAGCTCGGGCCGCTGGTAGGTGGGCGCCAGAGAGCAACCCGCCAGCGCCAGCACGGCGGCGGCGCTGATCAGGCGACGAACCGGCAGGCGATCGACAAACAAAGCAACAGAAGCGGTGGGCGCCACGGGCACCAAGGACTCAGGCATGGTTGGACTCCAGGTCAGCGGCGTCTTTCGACACAGGCTTGCCAGGGAAAAATCGACGGATGACCACGAAGAATACCGGCACGAAGAGCACGGCCAGCACCGTAGCGGAAATCATGCCGCTCATCACGCCGGTGCCGATGGCGCGCTGCGCGGCCGAGCCGGCGCCGTTGGCCAGCACCAGGGGCAGCACGCCCAGGATGAAGGCCAGCGAGGTCATGATGATCGGGCGGAAACGCAGGTGGCAGGCCTGCAGCGTGGCCTCGAACAAGTCCATGCCCTTTTCCTGGAGCTCTTTGGCGAACTCGATGATCAGGATGGCGTTCTTGGCCGACAGGCCCATCACCGTGATCAGGCCCACCTTGAAGTAGACGTCGTTGGGCATGGCGCCCATCAGCGCCCCGACCAGCGCCCCGAAGATGCCCAGCGGCACCACCAGCAGCACGGCCATCGGGATGGACCAGCTCTCATACAGCGCAGCCAGGCACAGGAACACGGCCAGCAGCGAGAAGGCCAGCAGCATCGTGGCCTGCGAGCCCGAGAGCTTTTCTTCACGCGACAGGCCCGTCCACTCGATGCCGATGCCCGGTGGCAGCTGCTGCGCGATCTTCTCGATCTCGGCCATGGCCTGGCCGGTGGAGTAACCCGCCGCCGCGTCACCCGAGATGCGCATGGCCGGGTAGCCGTTGTAGCGCACCGCCTGCATCTGGCCCTTGATCCAGCGCGTGCTGGCGAAGGCCGACAGGGGCACGCTCTGGCCGCTGCCGTTGACCACGTTGATCTGCAGGATCTGCTCGGGCTGCATGCGGTCCTTCGCATCGGCCTGCACCACCACGCGCTGCATGCGCCCGGCGTTGGGGAAGTCGTTGACGTAGGCCGAGCCGAGGGACGAACCCAGCGCGGTGCTGATGGCGTCAAAGCCCACGCCCAGCGCTGCGGCCTTGTCGCGGTCGATGTCGACCTGCAGCTGCGGCGCGTCTTCCAGGCCATCGGGTCGCACACCGGTGAGCACTGGGTTCTTCATGGCCATGCCCAGCACCTGGTTGCGCGCGGCCAGCAGGGCATCTGGCCCCAGGCCGGCGCGGTCCTGGATGCGCACGGCAAAGCCCGTGGCATTGCCCAGCTCGCGGATGGCAGGCGGGTTCAGCGGGAAGATGAAGGCATCACGGATGCCGGCCAGGCCAGCGAAAGCACGCCCCACCAGGGCTTGCGCCGAGTTCTCTTCACCCGGGCGCTCATGCCAGTCCTTCAAGGTGACGAAGCCCAAGGCCGCGTTCTGGCCGGTGCCCGAGAAGCTGAAACCGACCACGCCGACGATGGACTGCACTTGCGGCTGCTTGAGGAACCAGTCTTCGACCTGCTTGACGACCTGCTCGGTGCGGTTGTTCGTGGCCCCCGGCGGCAGCTGGATGTTGACGATCAGGTTGCCCTGGTCTTCGCTGGGCAGGAAGGATGAAGGCATGCGCACGTACAACCAGCCCACCACGGCGATGAGGGCCACGTAAATCAGCAGCACACGGCCACCGCGGTGCACCAGCTTGCCGGCCCAGCTTTCGTAGCCGTGCGTGGTCGACTTGAAGAAGCGGTTGAACCAGCCGAAGAAGCCGCGCTTTTCATGGTGGTCATCGGCCACGGGCTTGAGCAGCGTGGCGCACAAGGCGGGCGTGAGCGACAGCGCCAGGAAGGCCGAGAACAGCATCGAGGCCACCATCGACAGCGAGAACTGCCGGTAGATGTTGCCCACCGAGCCCGAGAAAAAGGCCATCGGGATGAAAACCGAGACCAGCACGACCGTGATGCCCACGATGGCGCCGCTGATCTGGCCCATGGCCTTGCGCGTGGCCTCCAGAGGGCTCAGCCCCTCTTCCACCATGATGCGCTCGACGTTCTCGACCACCACGATGGCGTCGTCCACCAGGATGCCGATGGCCAGCACCATGCCGAACATCGTCAGCACGTTGATCGAAAAGCCCATCACCGACATCACCCCGAAGGTGCCCAGCAGCGCCACGGGCACCACCAGCGTCGGGATCAGCGTGTAGCGGATGTTCTGCAGGAACAGGTACATCACCAGGAACACCAGCACCACGGCTTCGATGAGGGTGTGCACCACCTGCTCGATCGAGATGGCGATGAAGCCCGAGGTGTCGTAGGGCACGGAGTAGTCCACGCCCGAGGGGAAGTAGCGACGCAACTCGTCGAGCCGCTTGCGCACGGCTTCGGCGGTGGCCAGGGCATTGCCGGAGGGCGACAGCTGCAGGCCGATGCCCACCGATTGTTTGCCGTTCAGGCGCGCATAGGTGCCGTAGGTCTGGGCGCCGAGCTCGATGCGGGCAACGTCCTTGAGGCGCACCGTGGCACCGTCGGCCTTGGCGCGCAGCACGATGTTGCCGAACTGCTCGACCTTGGTGAACTGCCCACTGACCACGACCGTGGCCGACATGGTCTGGTCGATCAGGTTGGGGCGCTCACCGATGCCGCCAGCGGGCACCAGCGCGTTCTGTGCGCGGATGGCAGCGTTGACGTCGGCGACGCTCAGGCCGAAGGACACCAGCTTGGCCGGGTCCACCCAGATGCGCATGGCGNNGCTCGGTGCCGAACAGCTGCGCCTGGCCGATACCGGGCACGCGCTGCATCTCGGGCACGACGTTGCGCGAGGCGTAATCGCCCAGCGCAATGGGGTCGTAGGCCGGGTTGGTCGACGACAGCATCACGAACATCAGGAAGTTGCTGCGCGATTTGTCGACCTTCACGCCCTGCTGCGTCACCGCCGAGGGCAGACGTGGCGTGGCGCGCGAGAGGCGGTTCTGCACCTCGACCTGGGCCAGGTCGATGTTGGTGCCGGTCTCGAAGGTGACGGTGATCTGCGCCGTGCCGTTGGCCTGGCTGACCGACTCCATGTAGGCCAGGCCAGGCGCGCCGTTGAGCTCCTGCTCGATCACGCTGACGACGGAATCATCCAGCGTGCGGGCCGAAGCGCCCGGGTAAGTGGCGCTGATGACCACGGCAGGCGGGGCCACGTTGGGGTACTGCGCGATCGGCAGCTGCGTGATCGCCACGCCGCCGAAAACGAGGATGAACAGCGCGATCACCCACGCGAAGATGGGGCGCTCGATGAAAAAACGTGCCATGCGGGGCCCCCTTTCAGCGAGAGGCGGCCGGGGCGGGAGACGGCGCAGCAGAAGCCGAG
>NZ_DCXA01000238.1:3428-9257 GCF_002328915.1 Aquabacterium sp. UBA2148 | reverse complement strand
TCGATCTGCTTTTGCACCAGGGGCGTGAGCACCCAGCCCGGGCAGATGGCGTTGACCGTCACGCCCGTCTGCGCGGTTTCCAGCGCAGCGGCCTTGGTCAGGCCGACCAGGCCATGCTTGGCAGCCACGTAGGCCGACTTGCCGGCCGAAGCCACCAGGCCGTGCGCCGAGGCGATGTTGATGACACGGCCCCAGTTCTTCTTGCGCATGCCCGGGATGGCCAGGCGCATGGTGTGAAAAGCCGAGGTGAGGTTGATGGCGAGGATCGCGTCCCACTTCTCGACGGGGAAGTCCTCCACGTTGGCCACGTGCTGGATGCCGGCGTTGTTGACCACGATGTCGATGCCGCCGAACTCGGCCTGCCCGTAGGCGAACAAGGCCTCGATCTCGGCGGGCTTGCTCATGTCGGCACCGTGGTAGCCCACCTTGACGCCATGTGGTTGCCCAGCGGCCAGCACCGAGGCGCGTGGCGCGTCAACGTCGCCGAATCCGTTCAGAATGACGTTGGCGCCTTGGGCTGCCAGTCGTTCGGCGATGCCCAGACCGATCCCGCTGGTCGATCCGGTCACGAGGGCGGTTTTTCCATTCAACATCAGGGGCCTCCGGTGCACGAAGAGAAACACAATGTGGATCGGCCCATTATCTGACGACGCCACAAGATGACAACGCAACACCCCGCTGATCCCTCGGTCGAAACCGCTTTGGTGCAGCCGACGCTGCATCACGTTGTGTGCCCTGGCGCGAGCAAAACCGATGCCCAGACGCACCGCATGGCCTATTGGCGCTGGGGCAACCCGAGCAACCCGCGTGTGTTGTTCTGCGTGCACGGCTTGAGCCGGCAAGGGCGTGATTTCGACGTCCTGGCGGGCGCCTTGTCCGAGCACTACCAGGTGATCTGCCCAGACGTTGTGGGCCGAGGTCATTCCGACTGGCTGGCCGACCCGAAGGGCTATCAGGTGTTCTCGTACGTCGCCGACATGGTGGCGCTGGTGCAACAACTCCGTCTGGAGTTGGGCGCGCAAGCCCCCTTGGCGCTCGATTGGGTCGGCACGTCGATGGGAGGGCTGATCGGCCTGGGCTTCTCGTCGCTGCCGCCCGAGGCCAGCGGTGCACGCCTGCGCCGCTTCGTGCTCAACGACGTGGGCCCGCGCTTGCGCTTCGATGCCATCGTGCGCATCGGCGACTACCTGGGCAAGCCAATGCGTTTCAGCGCCGAGCAAGAAGCCGCCGACTACCTTTGGCGCATCTCCACCGGATTTGGCCCGCACACGCCCGAGCAGTGGCTGACGCTCAGCCGCCCGCTGCTGCGCCCGGCCGATGAGGGCGGCTATGAGCTGCATTACGACCCGGCCATCGCCGAGCCCTTTCGCAGCGTCACGGCCGAGCAGACCGAGGCAGGCGAGAAGGCCCTGTGGCAGGTCTACGACGGCCTGGCCAACATCCCATGCGAGACCCTGTTGATGCGCGGCGCCGACTCTGACCTGCTCGACCGCGCCACCGCGCTCGAGATGACCCAGCGTGGCCCCAAGGCCCGCCTGGTCGAGTTCGCTGGCGTGGGCCATGCGCCCACCTTGATCGCCCCCGACCAGGTCGAAACCATCCGGGGGTTCCTGCTGGCATGAAGACCGGATCCCTCGACATCGCGCGCGATGACGGGCTGCTCCATGCTGGCAGCCCGCACGCGCCCATCGTCGACCTTGCCGAGGTGGCAGGCACCTCCACGCCCGAAGCCCAGGCCGCAGGCGCCTCGGTCAACGAAGGCGGACTGGAGTTGCTGCGCCGAGCGCGTGCCTTCGCCGAGCCCTTGCTGTCGGGTCAGTCCTTCGACACCGGTGAAGACGCGCTCGTCCATGCCGACGGCGTGGGCGCCATCCTGCACGGCATCGGTGCCTCGCCATCGCTGCGCGCGGCCGCCTACCTGGTCTATGCCAGCGACTACCTGACCAACCCGCAGGACGTGTTGAGCCGCGCCTTCGGTGCGGACGCGGCGGCGCTGGTCGCCCACACCGTCAAGCTGGTGCAGGTGCAGCGCAACGCCCGCGACCTGATGGGCGACGAAACCGACGCGCCGCTGGACGCGGAACAGGTCGAGCGCATCCGCAAGATGCTGTTGGCTTTCTCGCGCGACCTGCGCGTGGTGCTGCTGCGCCTGGCCTCGCGCCTGCAGACCCTGCGCCACTACGCCGAGCGCAAGCTGCCATGCCCCAAGGCCCTGGCGCGCGAGTCGCTGCAGATCTTCGCGCCGCTGGCCAACCGCCTGGGCATCTGGCAGATCAAGTGGGAGCTCGAAGACCTGTCCTTCCGTTTCCTGCAGCCCGACACCTACCGCACCATCGCCAAAGCGCTGCATGAAAAGCGGCTCGAGCGCGAGCGCCACATCGAACAGGTGATGCAGCAGTTGCAAGCGGCATTGAGCGCTTCGGGCATCGATGCCCAGGTGCAAGGCCGTCCCAAGCACATCTACAGCATCTACAAAAAGATGCAGGGCAAGGCCCTGTCGCTCGACCGCGTCTTTGACTTGCGCGCCCTGCGCGTCATCGTGGGCGACGTTCATGCCTGCTACGCAGCGCTCAGTTGCGTGCACGAACTCTGGCAGCCCCTGCAAGACGAGTTCTCGGACTACATCGCGCGGCCCAAGTCCAATGGCTATCAATCGCTGCACACCATCGTGCTCGACGAGCAGGGCCGCTCGATCGAGGTGCAGATCCGAACCCAGGCCATGCACGAGCACGCCGAAAGTGGCGTGGCCGCGCACTGGGCCTACAAAGAGGCGGGCTCCAAGGGCTATGCCGGTGTGCAGGCCGCAGGTGACTTCGAATCACGCGTGGCCGAAGCGCGCAAGATGGTGCTGCGCCAGCTGCTGGCCTGGGAGCGCGACGTCGCCGAGTCCGGGCATGTGGGGCAAGGTGGGCACCCGAGCGCATCGCCAGGGCAGGGCCTCTTCGAAGACCGCATCTACGTCTTCACCCCCGGCGGCGACATCATCGACCTGCCGGCCGGCGCCACGCCCATCGACCTGGCTTACGTGCTGCACACCAACCTGGGCCACCGCTGCCGAGGCGCGCGGGTTGACGGCGCCATGGTGCCTTTGCAGACGCCATTGCAAAGCGGTCAGACCGTCGAGATCGTGTCGGCCAAGGAGGGCGGTCCTTCGATGGACTGGCTCAACAGCGAACTGGGTTACCTGCGCAGCCCTCGCTCGCGCGCCAAGGTCCGCGCCTGGTTCAACGCCTTGGCGCAGCAAGCCACCATCGCCCGAGGGCGCGAGGCCGTCGAAAAGTTGCTGCAGCGTGAAGGCAAAACGGCGATCAAGCTCGATGACCTGGCTTCGCAACTGGGTTTCCGATCTGCCGATGCCTTGTTCGACGTGGTCGGCAAAGACGAGTTCTCGCTGCGCAACATCGAGCAAGTGCTTCGTCCGGCCGAGCCTGCCCCCGACCCCGATGAGCTCATGCTGCAAAAGCTGGCGCGTGGCGATGTGGGGCAACCCGGCGGTGACGGCAAAGGTGTGCTCGTCGTCGGCCTTGACTCATTGCTCACCCAGCTGGCGCGCTGCTGCAAACCAGCGCCACCCGATCGCATCGGGGGCTACGTGACGCGCGGCAAAGGCGTGGCTGTGCACCGCGCCGATTGCAGCAACTTCCAGCACATGGCGCGCGAGCACAAGGAGCGCGTGATCCCCGTCACCTGGGGTCGTCAGGCCATGACAGAGAAGGCGCACTATGCGGTCGATGTCTCCATCGAAGCACTCGATCGCCCCGGCTTGATGCGCGATGTTTTCGACGTCTTTGCACAAGGCAAGATCACCGTGTTGTCCATGCACAACCACACCGTGCGCGAACACCTGCAGCTCACGCTCACGCTGCAAACGCCTGACAGCAGTCGCCTGAGCGGTTTGCTCCACAAGGTGTTGCAAATCCACGGCGTCTTGCGCGTTCGAAGAAAATAGTGCTAATATCTCGGTCTCGACAGGCGCATAGCTCAGTTGGTTAGAGCACCACCTTGACATGGTGGGGGTCGTTGGTTCGAATCCAATTGCGCCTACCAAAATACTGTCGACAAAGCCCCAGGCCACAAGCCTGGGGCTTTTTCTTTTATTCGCTCATCTTTTCCACTCCTACAATGGCCTGAGACCAGAGTCATGCATGAGGAGTCACGGATGAGCCCAGCCCCACGAAAAGCCCGCAGCGAAGCGCCTGAAGCCGAAGCGTCTGCGGGCGGTGTTGCGGGCGAGCCCACGGCAGCGGGCACCCGGATCATCAAGAAGTACCCGAACCGCCGCCTCTACGACACCCAGACCAGCAGCTACATCACGCTGTCCGATGTCAAGAACATGGTCATGGGTTGCGAGCAGTTCGTGGTGCGAGACGCCAAGAGTGGCGAAGACCTGACGCGCAGCATCCTGCTGCAGATCATCCTGGAAGAAGAGACGGCTGGTGTGCCGATGTTTTCGACCCAGGCGCTGGCTCAGATCATTCGCTTCTATGGCCACACCATGCAGGGCCTGATGGGCAACTACCTGGAAAACAACATCCAGTCGTTCATCGATCTGCAGTCCCGCCTGACCGAGAACTCGGTCAAGAACCTGCAGAACCCCCTGATGCAGAACCCGTTGATGCAGAACTTCCTGGGCGGCTACATGGAGCAGTCTCGCACCCTGTTCACGCAGATGCAGGAACAGATGAGCAAGCAGGCCGAGACACTGATGGGCAATCTGGGCGCTGGCCTGACGCCCAAGAAGTGAGCCAGCTCACAGCAGCGGTTTGAGCCCGCCCCAGACGTTGTCGAGCATCACGGGGTGGGCTTTTGCCTGGGGGTGGATGCCGTCTGCCTGGAACCACTCTCGCGCATCCGTTCGGTCGGCCACCCCTTTGAGCAGGAAGGGCACCAGCGCGACCTTGCGCTCTTGGGCCACGCGCGCAAACACCGCCGCGAAGTCTTCCGAATAGCGCTTGCCGTAGTTGGGCGGCACTTGCATGCCCACCAGCAGCACCTTGGCACCCGCAGCCTGTGCGGCCTTGGTCATGGCCTCTAGGTTGTCCTGGGTGGAGCGAACCGGGAAGCCGCGCAGCGCGTCATTGCCACCCAGCTCGATGACCACATGGGTGGGGCGTTGTTGCTGCAGCAGCGCGGGAAGTCGCGTTCTTCCGCCCGACGTGGTTTCGCCACTGATGCTGGCGTTGATGACCTGGGCCGCAATGCCCTGCTGGGTCAGTCGCGCCTCGAGCAAGGCCACCCAACCCGCACCTCGGGCCAAGCCGTACTCGGCCGACAGGCTGTCGCCCAGGATCAGCACCTTGCGGGCCGACGCCGACTGCCCTGACAGCGGTGCTGTCAACAACAAAAGACCGGCGGTCCACAAGACCATCCGGCGTCGCTTAAAGTGTTGGCGTTGCCCTTGCATGCTCGCTTTCATGACCGTCACGGCTCCTTCGCATCCTGCCACATCGCTTGCCGACTCCACCGTCAACGCGCCTTCCCCTGCCATCGTTGTCCGGGGGCTGAGCAAAGTTGTCGATGACGTCGGTGGCCCGCTCACCATCCTCGATGGCATCGAGCTCAGCGTGCCTAGGGGAGATTCGCTCGCCATCGTTGGCGCATCGGGTTCTGGCAAAAGCACCTTGTTGGCGCTGCTCGCTGGCCTGGATGTGCCCAGCCGTGGCGAGGTGTTGCTGGGAGGGCGCAACCTGTTCGACCTCGATGAAGACGCGCGCGCGGCCCATCGGGCAGCCCACGTCGGCTTCGTTTTCCAGAACTTCCAGTTGATCGCGCACCTGAGCGCCATCGAGAACGTCATGCTGCCCATGGAATTGCGTGGAGACCGGCTGG
>NZ_DCXA01000238.1:0-3318 GCF_002328915.1 Aquabacterium sp. UBA2148 | reverse complement strand
CGCAGCAAGGCCCAAGCCATGCTGGAGCGGGTCGGGCTGGGTCAACGCTTGAACCACCGGCCAGTGCTCCTGTCCGGCGGTGAGCAGCAGCGGGTGGCTTTGGCGCGCGCGTTCGTCATGCGCCCCGACATCCTCATGGCCGACGAACCCACGGGCAGCCTGGATCACGCCACCGGGCTGGCCGTCATGGACCTCATGTTCGAGCTCAACCGCGAGATCGGTACCACCCTGGTCCTGGTGACGCATGACGAAAAGATCGCGCAGCGTTGCGCAAACCGAATCCGGATCCAGGCAGGCCGGTTGGTGAACTGAGCCCCTGCGGGCGATCGCCAACCAGGCCGCTCGCATCGGCAGCGGTTACGATGCCGGCATGAGTCAGAAACTGCTGTTCGGCTTTCACGCCGTCACCGTGCGCCTGAAGGTGGCGCCCCAATCCATTCGCGAGCTGCATGTCGACGCCAGCCGACAAGACCAGCGCATGAAGCAATTCCTCGCCAAGGTCGAGGAAGCTGGCATGCGCGCCATCGAAAGCGACGACGACCGCCTGCAACAGATGGCCGGCACGCATCGGCACCAGGGCGTGGTGGCGCGGGTTGACGCGGTTCAGCATGCCCGCTCGCTTGACGATTTGCTCGATGAGCTCACCGAGCCTCCTCTGCTGCTGGTGCTCGACGGCGTGACCGACCCGCACAACCTGGGCGCCTGCCTGCGTGTCGCCGACGGCGCTGGTGCCCATGCCGTGATCGCACCCAAGGACCACGCTGTCGGCATCAATGCCACCGTGGCCAAAGTGGCCAGCGGCGCTGCAGAGACCGTGCCCTACTTCATGCTCACCAACCTGGCGCGCACCTTGGGCGAACTCAAGGAGCGAGACATCTGGGTGGTTGGGACCTCGGACGATGCCCCGGGGGACCTTTATCAGGCCGATTTCCGCCGTGGCACGGCCGTGGTTCTGGGCGCTGAGGGCAGCGGCATGCGCCAGCTCACCCGCAAGCACTGCGACGAGCTGGTCAGCATCCCGATGATGGGCGGTGTCGAGAGCCTGAACGTGTCCGTGGCCAGCGGCGTCTGCCTCTACGAAGCCCTTCGTCAGCGCAGAGGCTGAGCAGGCTTCAACGCAGACTCACGGTGGGCGTCGGCGCGTTGCTGCACGCGCTGAGCCCACAAGCTCAGGGCGAGGGCGACCAGCATCCAGGCCAGGCCCAGCCAGTGCAGTTGCTCGTAGCCATGGTGTGAGATCACCCAGCCTCCACCGCTGGCCCCCAGCGCGTGCCCCAGGTAGATGGCTGAGGTGTTCAGGGCCATCAGCGCAGGAGCCAGCCGGGGCGAGAGGCCGCCCAGCCGTGCCTGCTGGCCCGAATTGGTGGCAAACCCCGAAATGGCCCAAGGCAGCAGCACGGCGGCCAGCACTGGCAGCGAACTGGCCAATGGCCAGATCAGCAAGCTCAGGGCCATCAGCGCCAGGGTGAGCGTCACGGCGGGTGCCGCACCGACGCGGTCGATGCTGCGGTTCAGCAGCACATTGCCCGCCAGCGCCAGCGCGCCGAACCAAGTGAACATCAGGCTGATCTGCTCCGGTGAGGCGCCGAACACCTGCTTGTAATAGGGGGCGGTGTAGCCCAGCACGGTGAACTGCCCGGCGCTTTGGCAGGCCGTTACCGCGACGACTGCCATCAGCAGCGGCGACTTCAGCACCTTGCGCCAGGAGCGCAGCGACAGGGCAGGGGGCCGGACGCCCGCAGGCAGGTGGCGCCACACCAGCCAGGCAGACGCGAATGCGGCCAGGCCGATCATTGCCATGGCCACGCGCCAGCCCATCCGCTCACCGATCCAGGCGGTCAGCGGCATGCCCGCAACCGAGGCAATGGACCAGCCCATGAACACGAAGGTGATGGCCTGTCCGCGCTTCGCCGGGGTCGACATGAACCCGGCCGTGGCAGCCGCCTGAGGCGTGAACACGGCAGCCGACAGAACCGTCAACGCCCGCGCGGGCCACAGCCATTCGTAACCAGGCGCCAGCGCGCACAGCAGGTGTCCGACCGCGTACCAGACCATGGTCCAGGCCAGCAGGGTGCGGCGGTCGATGTGCCCGACCAGCCAGGCCAGCAGGGGGGCGCCCACGCCCATCATCAGCGCAGCGATGGCCAGCAACTGTCCGCCAGTGGTCACGCTGATGTTCAGGTCGTGGGTGAGGTCATTGAGCGTGCCGCCCACCACCATCACCCCGCAGCCGATGACGAAGTTGCCGAACAGCAGTGACCAGCGGGCCGCCCGGATGCTCTCCCGGGACAGGGCCCGCTCCAGTTCCATGGGGTACTGCCTCGTGTGTCGTCAGTGGGGCACGCGCAGTGCTTCCGGGTTGACGATGCCGCTGGGGTGGCCCGCGTCGAAATTCAGCAGGTGCTCGAAAGCTGCGCTGAAGAGTTGCTCATAGCTGTCTTGCTCGACCAGGCCGATGTGCGGGGTGCAAACGGCGTTCTCCAGCCGCAGCAAGGGGTGCCCTTGCAAGATGGGCTCGCTCTCGAACACATCGACGGCGGCCATGCCTGGGCGCCCTCGGTTGAGCCCGGCCACCAGGGCGTTGTCCTGGACCAGCTCCGCGCGAGAGGTGTTGACGAACAGGGCCGTGGGCTTCATGCGGCTGAAATCGTCGAGCGTGATGAGGCCGCGGTTTTCTTCCCGCAACCTCAGGTGGACGCTCAGCACGTCCGAGGTGGCGAAAAACTCCTCGCGGCTGGGCGCAGCCCTCAGGCCGTTGGCCACGGCTTGCGTGCGAGATGCTTCGCTGCCCCAGACCTGCACGTCCATCCCAAAGGCCTTGCCGTAGCCCGCAACGAGTTGACCAACTTGTCCGTACCCCCAGATGCCCAGGGTCTTGCCTTGCAGCTTCATGCCCAGGCCAAAGTTGGCCGGCATGGACGCGGCTTTCAGGCCGGACTGTTGCCAGGCGCCGTGTTTGAGGTTGCCGATGTACTGGGGCAGTCGGCGCATCGCGGCCAGCACCAGGGCCCAGGTGAGCTCTGCGGTGGCAGCAGGCGAGGTGTTGCACTCGGCCACGGCGATGCCAAGTCGGGTGCAGGCCTCGATGTCGATGTGCGGTCCAACCTGACCGATCTGACAGATCAGTCGCAATTTGGGCAGCTTCTCGAGCAGAGCCTTCGAGAAATGCGTGCGCTCGTGGATGACCACCAGCGCTTCGGCGTCGCGAAGGCGCACCGCGAGCTGGCCTGTGCCTTTGACGGTGTTGGTGTAGACCTTGGCTGACAAGCCGTCAAGCCGGGAGGCACATGGCAGTTTTCGGACGGCGTCCTGATAGTC
>NZ_DCXA01000202.1:0-2702 GCF_002328915.1 Aquabacterium sp. UBA2148 | reverse complement strand
TTCATCAGGCCGATGTTGCCTTCCTGGATCAGGTCGCCTTGCGGCAGGCCGTAGCCCAGGTACTGGCGAGAGATGGACACGACCAGGCGCAGGTGCGAGAGCACCAGGCGCGAGGCGGCCTGCAGGTCGTTGGCCGAGCGCAGTTGACGAGCCAGGGCTTGTTCCTCGTCGGCTTCCAGCATGGGCACGGTCTGGACGAAGCGGATGTACGCGTCCAGGTTGCCCAGCGAGGGCACCACACTCCAGGGGTCACGGGGGGCAAGGGTGGTCGTCAAGGTCATGGATGGTTCCTTTCTGGATCCTTCTCGATGAATGTTAGCACTCTTGCTTGGAGAGTGCTAAGACGGAAAAGTTCCAGGGATATCTGGTCATGTCATGGGCATTCGTCTGGCTCGTGCTTGCGCCAATTCAATTATTCAATAATAATTGAATCATGGAAGAAGAAACCGTCATCGCCTCCCTGGCTGCCCTGGCCCAGCCCGTTCGCCTGCGCGTGTTCCGCGCCCTCGTGGTGGCTGGCCCGGCCGGGCTCACGCCCACGGCCTTGTGCGAGCGGCTCGGCGTGGCGGCCACCACCTTGTCGTTTCACCTCAAAGAGCTGACCCACGCCGGCCTGATCGACCAGGAGCGCGAGGGCCGGCACCTGATCTACCGCGCGGTGTTCGCGCACATGAACGCCTTGTTGTCCTACCTGACCGAGCACTGCTGCGCCGGCCAGCCCTGTGACGAAGCGGCCTGTGTGCCTGCCTCGCCCTGTTCTACCTGCTGAGAAAGGTTCACCATGAAGCGCTTTCACGTCCACGTTCACGTCGAAGACCTGGCCCGCAACATCGACTTCTATTCGAAGATGTTCGGCACCCAGCCCGCCCGCGTCGAAGCCGACTACGCCAAGTGGATGCTCGACGACCCGGCGGTGAACTTCGCCATCTCCACCCGTGGGCACGGCCACACCGGGCTCGATCACCTGGGCATCCAGGTAGACAACGACGCCGACCTGGCCGCCATGAAGGGCCGGGCTCAGGCCGCCGACCTGTCGCTGATCGACGAGGGCGCCACCACCTGCTGCTACGCCCGCAGCGACAAGCACTGGGTGGTCGATCCGCAGGGCCTGCCCTGGGAGCACTTCCAGACGCTGGGCTCGATCCCCGTGTTCCGCGAAGCCGAGCCGGCTGCGGGGGCTGCAAGCGTTGCACCGACGGTCGCCGCAGCCGGTGCAGCCGCTGCAACCGACGCATCGGCCTGCTGCACGCCGCGCGTTTCAGGCAAGCCCATCGGCATCCCCGTCAAATCTGTTGGTTCCTCTTGCTGCTGAAGCCATGACCACCCACGTCCTCATCCTCTGCACCCACAACTCCGCGCGCAGCGTGCTCTCCGAAGGCATGCTCAACCACCTGGCCGCCAAGCTGGGCAAAGACGTCAGGGCGCACAGCGCCGGCAGTGCGCCCAGCGGTCGGCTCAACCCGTTCGCGCTGGAGGCCTTGAGCAACGCCGGCATCGACACCGCGGCCTACCGCAGCAAGAGCTGGGACGAGTTCACCACGCCCGAAGCGCCGCCGCTGTCCATCGTCATCACCGTGTGCGACAGCGCGGCGGCCGAGGCCTGCCCGGTCTTCTTTGGTGGCAACGGCCAGCCCGTGAAGGTGCACTGGGGCTACCCCGACCCGTCGAACGCCGAAGGCGGCGACGAGGGCAAGCGCCGCGCCTTCGAGCTCACGCGCCAGGCCATCGGCTACCGCATGCTTCAGCTGCTGGGCCTGCCGCTGCAGACCCTGCCGCGCGACGAGCTGCTGGCTGCCTTGCAAGCCATCGCCAGGAGCTGAGGCCATGATGCCGACGACGTCGAGGCGCCTGTTGGGCGAGTTCCTGGGCACGCTGCTGCTGCTGGCCGTGGTCATTGGCTCGGGGGTGATGGCCGAGCGGCTGGCCCAGGGCAACGTGGCGCTGGCCTTGTTGTGCAACACCGTGGCCACGGTGTTCGGCCTGTTCGTGCTGATCGAGGTGTTCGGCCCGGTCAGCGGGGCGCACTTCAACCCGGCGGTCAGCCTGGTCATGGCCTGGCGGCGCGAGCTGCCTGTTGCCCTCTTGCTGGCCTACATCGTGGCCCAGTTGGCCGGGGCGGCTTGTGGCGCCTGGTTGGTCCACGCCATGTTCGAGATGCCCATCCTGCAGTGGTCGAGCAAGCTGCGAGCCGGTGGCGGCCAGTGGCTGGCCGAGGCGGTGGCCACGGCGGGCCTGTTGCTGGTGATCTTGCGGGCCTCGCCACAGCGCGTGTCGGCCCTGGTGGCTTGCTACATTGGCGCGGCCTACTTCTTCACGGCGTCGACCTCGTTCGCCAACCCGGCTGCGGCCTTCGGGCGCATGTTCTCGGACAGCTTTGCCGGCATCGCGCCCCAGAGCGCGCCCGCGTTCGTGCTGGCGCAGTTGGTCGGTGCCGCCGTGGGGGTGCTGCTGCACGCCTGCCTGGGCAAGGCTGCCGCGTCCCCCATCCCATCGTCTTCTTCACAGGCCTGAGCCATGAGCGCTGTCACCATCTTCCACAATCCGCGTTGCGGCACCTCGCGCAACACCCTCGCCCTGATCCGCAACGCCGGCATCGAGCCCACGGTGGTCGCCTACCTGGAGACCCCACCGTCGCGAGAACAGCTCGTGCAGTTGATCGCGGCCAGTGGCCTGTCGGTGCGAGACGTGATGCGGTCGAAAGA
>NZ_DCXA01000247.1:0-4666 GCF_002328915.1 Aquabacterium sp. UBA2148 | reverse complement strand
GTCAAGCGAGACGCGCTCGTCGGCAGGCAGGCTGATGCGGGCGGCCGAGTAGGCCGGCTCGATGGGCAACTGGCGCCCACCGCGATCGACCAGCACGGCCAGGGTGACGCTGGCGGGGCGACCGAAATCGAACAGCTCGTTGATGACGGCGCGCGTGGTGCGGCCGGTGTAGAGCACGTCGTCGATCAGCAGGATGTGGCGGCCTTCGACCTCGAAGGGCAGGTGCGTGGCGCCTTTGGTGGAACTCATGCCGCGCGAGCCGAAGTCGTCGCGGTGCAGGGCCGATGAGATGACCCCATGCGGGGTGCTCAGACCCAGGTCACGGGCCAGGCGCTCGGCCAGCCAGGCGCCACCGGACCAAACGCCCACCAGGGTGGTGTCGGCCGTGACCAGGCGGCGCACGCCGTCCAGCAGGTTGGTGTACAGGGCCTCGGCGTCGAGGCGCAGGGTGTGCGGGGTGGAACTCACGCGGGCCTTTCGGTGTGGGGCGCGGCGCCGGTTGCGGCGGCAGCACCCATGGCATCAAAGTATTGTTGCAGCAGGATGGCGGCCGAGGCGGCGTCCAGGTCGCGCGCACCGTGGGCAATGGCCTCGGTGGTCGAATAACGCTCGTCGACCTCGTGCACGGGCAGGTGGAAACGCCCGCACAGCTGGCGCCCGAACTTGCGCGCGCGCAGGGTGTTGTCATGCTCGGCGCCATCGGGGTGAAAAGGCACGCCCACCACCAGCGCCGCCGGCTGCCACTCGGCCACCAGTTGCGCGATGCGCTCGAAGCGCAGGGTGCCTTCGGCAGCGATGGTCTGAAGTGGCTGGGCCTGGCGCGTCTGGCTGTTGCCGCAGGCCACGCCCACGCGCTTGGCGCCGTAGTCGAAGGCCAGGTAGGTGAGCACGGCAGCGGAGGTGGAAGCCGCGCTCATGCGTGACCGGCCTCGCCCATCAGGAAGTTGCGATCCACACCCAACAGAGACAAAGCCTTGTCATAGCGCTGCTCGACCGGGGTGTCGAAGATGACTTCGGGTTGGGCTTTGACGGTCAACCAGCCGTTGCGAGAAATTTCGTCTTCGAGCTGCCCGGCGCTCCAGCCCGAGTAGCCCAGGGTGACGAAGACGCGCTTGGGGCCGGCACCCCCAGCGAGCGCCTCGAGCACATCGCGGGAGGTGGTCATCTCCAGGCCTGCCGCGCCAATCTTGAGCGTGGAGTTGTAATGGCCGCCCTCTTCGTCCAGGCGGTCATGCAGGACAAAACCTCGCTCGGTCTGAACCGGGCCACCGAAGTACACCGGCTCGTCAGCCAGGTCGGGGCGCTCGAGCTTGAGGTCGACCTTCTCGAAGAGCTCCTGCAAAGGCAACTCGGTCGGGCGGTTGATCACCAGCCCAAGGGCGCCATTGGCGTTGTGCTCGCACAGGTAAACGACCGCGCCGGCGAAGTTGTCGTCGCGCATGCTGGGCATGGCGATGAGGAACTGATCGGTCAGGTCGATGGTGCGGGAAGATGGGGAGCCTGCAGACATGTCATGATTTTACGCCGCCGCCCCTGCTTCACCTCACCCTCCATGCCCGACGTCCACACCTCTGCCCTGGTCTGGTTCCGCCGCGACCTTCGCCACCACGACCACGCCGCCCTCTTCCATGCCCTGAAAAACGCCCAGCGGGTGTGGTGCGCCTTCGTCTTTGACAGCGACATCCTGGCCCCCCTGCCCCGGCAGGATCGGCGCGTGGCCTTCATCCGCGACTCGCTGGTGGAGCTGGACACCGCCTTGCGAGACTTGGCGCGGCAGGTGGGCGCCCCCTCGCCCACCCTCGCGGGGCTGATCGTGCGACAGGGCAGCGCCCGTGTGGAAATCCCGAAACTGGCCGCCGAGTTGGGCGTTCAGGCCGTCTACGCCAACCACGACGACGAGCCCGACGCCCTGGCTCGCGACGCCCAGGTGCGCGGCAAGCTCAGCGACATCGGCGCGGCGCTCTACACCCTCAAGGATCACGTTGTTTTCGAGCGCAACGAGGTGCTGACCGGCAACGGCACGCCATATGGCGTCTTCACGCCCTACAAGAACGCCTGGCTCAAGAAAATCGAGCCCTTCTACGTCAAGCCCTACCCGGTCGAGAAGTACGCGGCGCACCTGGCGCCCATCCCGCCGGCCGTCTGTCCAAGCGAGCAGGACCACGTGCCCACGCTGGGCGACATCGGCTTCGAGCCCGTGGACGACCTCAAGGTGCCCGCCGGCATGGGTGGCGCGCGCGCCCTGCTGGACGACTTCCTGGGCCGCATCGACCGCTACGACGAACTGCGCGACTACCCTGGCGTCAAAGGCCCGAGTTACCTCTCGACCCACCTGCGCTTTGGCACGGTGTCCATCCGCGAGCTGGCCGACCTGGCCTGGCAGCGCAGCCAGCGCGGCTCGGCTGGCGCGCAGGTGTGGCTGTCGGAGCTGATCTGGCGCGACTTCTATCACCAGATCCTGCACCACCACCCGCACGTGGTCGGCCATGCCTACCGGCGCGAGTACGACAAGATCAAGTGGGCCAAGGGCAAGCAGGCCGACACCCATTTCGCGGCCTGGTGCGAGGGCCGAACTGGCTATCCGCTGGTGGACGCTGCCATGCGCCAGCTCAACCAGACCGGCTACATGCACAACCGGCTGCGCATGGTCACGGCCAGCTTCCTGATCAAGGACCTTGGCATCGACTGGCGGCGCGGCGAAGCCTATTTCGCCGAGAAGCTGCTCGATTTCGACCTGGCTGCGAACAACGGCGGCTGGCAGTGGGCGGCTTCATCGGGCTGCGATGCGCAACCCTGGTTCCGCATCTTCAACCCCATCAGCCAGAGCGAGAAGTTCGACCCACAGGGCAAGTTCATCCGCCGCTACGTGCCCGAGCTGGCCAAGCTGCCCGACAACGCCCTGCACGCGCCCTGGCTGGCTCGCCCTGCTGACCTGGCCGCTGCCGAAGACGTGGTGATCGGGCGCGACTACCCTCAGCCCATCGTGCAGCACGATGAGGCCCGCCTGCTGACGCTGGATCGCTACGCCGTGGTCAAGGCCGAAGCCCCAGCCAAGCCGGCACGCAAGCCCTGAGCGCTCAGAACAGTTCGACGTCGCCGATGTGCGCCTCGGGCGAAGCCAGCACGCCCGCGCGAACCAGTCCCTCGTGGCTGAGCACCTGATTGCGTCCCTGGTGCTTGGCACGGTAGACGGCCTGGTCGGCCCTCGCGAAGGCCACGTTGGGGGTGTCCTGGTGGCGCACCTCGGTGAAGCCCACGCTGACGGTGACGTTCTGCACCTGCGGAAACGGGTACTGCGCCACGTTGAGGCGAAAGCGCTCGAAGGCCCCCAAGGCGTCCTCTTCGTTGCCGCCGCGCAGCAAGATGACGAACTCTTCACCGCCAAAGCGATAGAGCCGGTCGTGGTGGCGGAAGGTCTGGCGCATGATGCGTGCGACCAGCACCAGCACCTCGTCACCGATGAGGTGCCCGAAGCCGTCGTTGACGCGTTTGAAGTGGTCGATGTCGACGACGCCCAGCCAATAGCCAGACGAATCACTGTGACGACGCTCGCCCTCGGCGTGATCGGCGCCACACTCGGTCACCGGCATCGAGGCCTTCAGGAAGGTCGCGTCAAAAGTCTGCCGGTTCAGCAGCGCTGTCAGCGCGTCACGCTGACTGGACTCCAGCAAGTTCTGGAAGTTGCCAAACACCTTCAGAACCGTCTGGATCGTGCGCTGTGCTCGCACGGACAAGGGCTCGTCCGAATGGACCTCCAGCACACCGGGCAAGCCCACCTCGACAGGCAGGGGCATGACCATCAGGTGCCCGGGCTGCCCTGAGTCGGGGCCACTCTGCTCGGACAGGCGAGAGGCCAGGGCCTTGGCGCGCAAGGGGTGGTCGGCCTCCAGCGGCAAGGTGTGCAGGTCAACCCAGGACGGGTCGGAGACCGCGATCTGGCCCTTGCGGGCCAGGCCACAGCACAACCAGCGCCGTGACTCGTCCTCGCGGCCGATGAGGCGGTGCACCCCCACACTGACCGAACCCAGCAAATCCAGCACGCCCTGGGCCAGGGTGACGTCCAGCAACTCCCTGTCCCGCTGGGCGGTCAGCGCAGCGAGGTGGGAGATGGCGTCATCCATGGCCGGGGCTGGCGCAGGGATGTCTGAGGGGTGATGAGGCGAAGGTGGCAATTACAGCTTGAACCCGAAAAGGGCGATCGTCACGAGATGGCGATGTCGGTCGCGGCGGCATGACGGGCCACCAACGCCAGCAATTCTTCTTCGCGGTACGGTTTGCCGAGGTAGTGGTTCACCCCCAACTCGGCCGCGTAGTCGCGGTGTTTTTGCGCAATCCGTGAGGTGATCATGATGACGGGCAGGCCGGCGAGCTTCTGGTCAGCGCGGATGTTGCGCACCAGGTCAAAGCCGTCCATGCGAGGCATTTCGATGTCCGACAGTACCACCGCCGGGCGCTCCTGAGCCAAGGATTCAAGGGCCTCCAGCCCGTCTTTTGCCAGGTTGACGCGGTAGCCCTCGCGCGCCAGCAGGCGCTGCGTGACCCGGCGAACGGTCAGCGAATCGTCGACCACGAGCACCAGCGGCACGTCGGGTTCGGCCGACTGCGCCTCGGCCACGAGCAGCGGCTTGGCGTGCGGCTGCAACCAGCCACCGGCCGCATCGCCCGC
>NZ_DCXA01000245.1:0-12536 GCF_002328915.1 Aquabacterium sp. UBA2148 | reverse complement strand
AGGCGGGCTGGCAGTGCGCACTGATGGCGCCCACCGAGATCCTGGCCGAGCAGCATTTCCGCAAGCTGGTGGGTTGGCTCGAACCTTTGGGCGTGAAAGTGGCCTGGCTCACCGGCAGCCTCAAACCCAAGGCCAAGCGCGAGCAGATCGCCATGGTCGCGTCAGGTGAGGCGCAGCTGGTGGTGGGCACCCACGCCGTCATCCAGGACCAGGTCGAGTTCGCCAAGCTCGGCCTTGCCCTCATCGACGAGCAGCACCGCTTTGGCGTGGCGCAGCGCCTGCAACTGCGCCGCAAGCTTGAGAGCACCGAGCTCGAGCCCCACCTGCTGATGATGAGCGCCACGCCCATCCCGCGCACCCTGGCCATGACCTACCTGGCCGACCTCGAGGTCAGCACCATCGACGAGCTGCCGCCGGGGCGCACGCCCATCGTCACCAAGGTCTTCGCCGACAGCCGCCGCGAAGAGGTCATCGAGCGCATCCGCGACGAGGTGGCTCGGGGCCGGCAGGTCTACTGGGTCTGCCCCTTGATCGACGAGACCGAGGACAGCGACCAGACCGCCGACGCCATCGCCGGCCGCGACAGCGCCAAGCGCCCGCCGCTCGACCTGAGCAACGTCACCCAGACCCACCAGGACCTCAGCGAGGCCTTGCCAGGCGTGGGCATCGGCCTGCTGCATGGCCGCTTGCCAGCGGCCGAGAAGGCCTCGGTCATGGATCGCTTTGCCAGCGCCGAGCTGCAGGTGCTGGTCGCCACCACCGTCATCGAGGTGGGCGTGGACGTGCCCAACGCCAGCCTCATGGTCATCGAGCACGCCGAGCGCTTCGGCCTGAGCCAGCTGCACCAACTGCGTGGCCGGGTGGGGCGGGGCGCCGTGGCCAGCGTGTGCGTGCTGCTGTACGCCTCGCCCCTGTCCGACTCGGGCAAGCAGCGCTTGCGCGCCATGGCCGAAACCACCGACGGTTTCGAGATCTCGCGGCGCGACCTGGAAATCCGCGGGCCGGGCGAGTTCATGGGCTCGCGCCAGTCGGGCGCGGCGCTGCTGCGTTTCGCTGACCTCAACGAAGACCAGGACCTCCTGGGCCGTGTGCGCACCGTGGCCGAGCAACTGCTGGCCCGCCACCCCGAGGCGGCCCAACGCCACATCCACCGTTGGCTGGGGCAGAAGGCCGAGTACCTCAAGGCCTGAGTCACAATCTGCCCCCATGACGTTGACTGAACTTCGCTACATCGTGGCCGTGGCCCGCGAGCGCCATTTCGGGCGCGCGGCCGAGGCCTGCTTCGTGTCCCAGCCGACGCTTTCCGTGGCCGTCAAAAAGCTCGAAGAAGAACTCGACGTCAAGCTCTTCGAGCGCGGCAGCAACGAGGTCAGCGTCACGCCCCTGGGCGAAGAAATCATCCGCCAGGCCCAGTCGGTGCTGGAGCAGGCCCAGTCCATCAAGGAGATCGCCAAGCGTGGCAAGGACCCGCTGGCCGGCCCGCTGCGCCTGGGCGTCATCTACACCATCGGCCCCTACCTGCTGCCCGACCTGGTGCGCAACGCCATCGCCGAAGTGCCGCAGATGCCGCTGATGCTGCAAGAGAACTTCACGGCCCGCCTGCTCGACATGTTGCGCTCTGGCGAGCTCGATTGCGCCATCCTGGCCGAACCTTTCCCGGACACCAACCTCGCGGTGGCGCCCCTCTACGACGAGCCTTTCCTGGTGGCGGTGCCGCGAAGCCACCCGATGGCCAGCCACCAGCGCATCAACGCCGAAGAGCTCAAGCAGGAGACCATGCTGTTGCTGGGCACGGGGCATTGCTTTCGCGACCACGTGCTCGAGGTCTGCCCCGAGTTCGCACGCTTTTCCAGCAACGCCGAAGGCATCCGCAAGAGTTTCGAAGGCTCGTCGCTGGAGACCATCAAGCACATGGTGGCCGCCGGCATGGGCGTGACGGTGGTGCCGCAGTTGTCGGTGCCGCCCGAGCCGCACCCGCACATCGCTTACATCCCGTTCGAGGACCCGGTGCCGACCCGCCGGGTGGTGCTGGCATGGCGGCGCAGCTTCACGCGCTACGAAGCGATTGCCGCTTTGCGCAACGCCATCTATGCGTGTCCGCTGGCCGGGGTTCAGCGTTTGACGCACTGAGCGTGTGGTGTTTCGCGCCCAGGCCCGAGGCGCGTTCAGCCAGGGCGCAAGGGCGCCGCAAGCTCATGGCGATGGATCGGCTTGATCTGGCGTCAGGGTGGCGTCAGCGCCTTCCTGCTGTGCCCCCTCGAAGCAATCGACCACGCTGAAGTACAGCGAGGCATAAAAGCACGAGACCAGCCACAGCACCCCAGCGAAGGTCAGCATGTTGGACAGGGCGGGCAGGGGGATGACCTGCTGCACCACACGCGTCAGCACCGCCAGGGCGATCACGGCCAGCAACCACGTGGCCCCGAACACCACGAAGGCGCCCAGGTTGCGCCAGGAGGCCACCGCGCTGAAAAACAGGGCCTTGCCCAGCGGCATGCGAGCCCACAAAGTGAGCGCAGGGGTGTGCCAGAACAGCAGCGACAGCGGCCAGGTCAGCCCCAGTCGCCAGGCCATGTCCTGCACCACGCGCGGGTCGGCCATGACCTCGTCGGCGTCCTGGGCCTTTTCCAGCGCCTCGGCGAGGGCCTCAGCGCCAGGGCCCAGCAGCTGGGCCAGCAGCATGACCACGAAGGTGCCCGCCACGTAGGCCGCACCCAGCTTGGCAAAGGCCACCCGCGGGCTGTCAGGCGTTCGCACGGCTTCGACCAGCACGCCCGGCATGATGCGTTCCTTGAGCATCACGCGACGCGTGGCCAGCATGAACCCCATCCAGGCCAGAGGCATCAGGGCGACGACCAGGATCGGCCCGATCAAGGGCAGCCCCGCCATCAGCAGGGCCCCGGCGATCACCATGCCGACCAGGCCGGCATAACCCATGGGTTGGCGCGTACAAACCAGCCAGCCCTGGCGGGCCCAGGCGAATCCCTGCGATGCGGGGTTGATGCGCAGCTTCATGCGGCGGCTCGCTGCCAGGACCAAGGCTGGTTGCGGCGCAGCGTCAGCACGCGCTCGAAGTGAGCGGGGTCGTGAGGTTGAAGCATGGCGGCGTCGCGCGGCAGGTGGAAGTCCCACAGGCGTGACAGCCAAAAGCGCATGGCAGCCGAGCGCAGCAGCGAGGGCAGCAGGCGCTGCTCGACCTCGGTCAGCGGACGCACGGCGTTGTAGGCACTCACGAAGGCCTGAGCTCGGGCCTCGTCGAGGGCACCCGTGGACAGGTCGATGCACCAGTCGTTCAGGCACACCGCGATGTCAAAGCCGAAGGTGTCGCAGCCCGCGAAATAGAAGTCGAAAAAGCCCGACAGCGATGGGCCGTCGAACATCACGTTGTCGCGAAACAGGTCGGCGTGCACGGGGCCGCTGGGAAGGGACTGGTACTCGGTGCTGGCCGCCAGCTCCTGCTGAAAGCGCAGTTCGGACTCGATCAGCTCGGTTTGCTCGGGTGTGAGGTGCGGCTTGACCACCGGCACGGTCTCCACCCACCAGGTCAGGCCGCGCAGGTTGGGCTGTTGCTCGGCGTAATCCTGGCCGGCCATGTGCATGCGCGCCAGCATGGCGCCCACCTGAGCGCAATCGGCAACCTGGGGCGCCAGCTGGTTGCGCCCCTTCAGGCGGGTCACCACGGCGGCGGGTTTGCCTTGCACGGTGTGCAGGATGTTGCCTTGCGCATCGGCCTGGGGCGCCGGCACGGGGATGCCGTGGCCTGCCAGGTGCCGCATCAGGTTCAGGTAGAAGGGCAGCTGCTCGAAGCTCAGGCGCTCGAACAGGGTCAGCACGTAGTCGCCGCGCTCGGTGCTGACGAAGTAGTTGGTGTTTTCGATGCCGGAGTTGATGCCTTGCATCGACTGCAGGTTGCCCAGGTTCAGCTGCTTGAGCAGACCGGCGGCTTCGTCGGGAGGGACTTCGGTGAAAACGGCCATGAGAAGGGTGTTTTGGCGACGATGAAACGGGGCCTTGGAGCCGGGGGGCTTTGGCGTAAACCCTCAGGGTTCCAGCTGACCCAAGCCCGCGATTGTAGGAGTCCGTGTGGCAGACTCACGCAGATTCTGTCATCCCCGCCGCATCGACGTTCGCGGGGGCGGCTCAGCCCTTCAAACCGATACCGAGGAAACGACTGTCATCATGAACGCGACTGCCTCCCGCCTGCCCTTCGCCCTTGTTTCCACTGCCGCCGCGTTGCTGATGACGGTGGGTGCTTCTGCCCAGGCGCAGGAGCTCAAGCCTGTCTCCCCTCAATTGGGCGTGTACGCTGGTGGCACGGCTGGCATCGGGGTCACCAACGGTCTGTGCACCGCGCCTTGCAGCAACAACACCTTCGCGGGCAAGATTTTCGGCGGCAAGCGCCTGACGCCCGGCCTGGCGGCTGAAGTCAACCTGCTCATGTTTGGCGAAACCGAGCGTGTCAACAACCAGGCCACGATCAACGCCGGCGGCACCGCCAAGGAAACCGTTCGCAGCCGCGCGATCACCCTCGGCATCAACTGGGAAGTCGAGCTCATCCAGGACTTCACCAACCAGATCCGCGTCGGTTGGGCCTTCGTCAACCAGAAAAAGCGCCTGCTGAGCGGCAACAACGTCGAGGTGCAGGCTGACCGCCGACTCAACGCGCCCTACATCGGTGCCGGCATTGCCTTCCGTTTGAACCGCGACATCAAGCTGCTGTCGTCGGCTGACTTCGTGATCAACGGTCACGAAGGCATGTACCTGTTCGGCATCGGTGCCAGCGCCGAGTTCTGATCGGGCCGACTCGGTCTGATCCTCCTTGAGCCTGGGCCGAAGTGTCGGCCGCAGGCGGCACAATCCGGGGCATGAGTGCCCCGGATTCCATTTCGGCCGCTGAATCGGCCAAACCCACGCTGCTGCTGATCGACGGCTCCAGCTACCTTTACCGCGCCTTCCACGCCATGCCCGACCTGCGCGGTCCGGGCAACGCGCCGACGGGGGCCCTGCACGGCATGGTCAACATGCTGGGCTGGATCCGCGATCACATCCCTGCGGAACACGCCGTGTGTGTGTTCGACGCCAAGGGCCCCACCTTCCGCGACGAGTGGTACCCCGAGTACAAGGCGCACAGGCCGTCCATGCCGGACGACCTGCGCACCCAGATCGAGCCCATCCACGAGGTCGTCAAGCTGCTGGGCTGGCCCGTGCTCGAGGTGCCCGGCATCGAAGCCGACGACGCCATCGGCACCCTGGCCCGCGTGGCGGTCGAATCGGGCCACCGCGTGGTGGTCTCCACCGGCGACAAGGACCTGGCCCAACTCGTCAATGACCAGGTCTCGCTGATCAACACCATGGCCAAGCCGCCCGAGGTGCTCGACGTGCCTGGGGTGCTGGCGAAGTTTGGTGTGCCGCCCGATCGCATCATCGACTACCTGACCCTGATCGGCGACGCCGTGGACAACGTGCCCGGTGTTGAAAAAGTGGGCCCCAAGACGGCCGTGAAGTGGCTGGCCGAACATGGCTCGCTCGATGGCATCGTGGCAGCGGCCGACAGCATCAAAGGCGTGGCGGGCGAGAACCTTCGCAAGGCCCTGGACTGGCTGCCCATGGGGCGCCGCCTGATCACCGTCAAGCTGGACTGTGACCTGGGCAACCACGTGCCCCAGTGGCCGGTGCTCGACGCCCTGGCCATGAAGGCGCCTGACCTGCCGGGGCTGCTGGATTTCTACACCCGCTACGGCTTTCGCACCGCGAAGGTGGAGGTCGAGCGCCTGCTGGGCAAGGCCTCGCCGGCGGACTCGGGCGCTGCAGCGGCGGGCCCTGCATCGAAGGTGGGCAAGCCCAAGGCCGCCAAGCCAGCGGCAGACCGCGCAACGGGCGACCTGTTTGGTGGCGATGCCAGCGATGTCGGCGTTGCGGCCGCAGGCGAGGGTGGCGTCGATGCGCCAGGCACCGAGCCTGCAGGGGCCACCGCCCCCGACACCCGCTACGACACCATCCTGAGCTGGGCAGATTTCGACCGCTGGCTGGCCCGCATCGAGGCCGCCGAGCTCGTGGCCTTCGACACCGAGACCGATTCGCTCGAGTCCATGCGCGCGCACATCGTCGGCCTGTCATTCAGCGACCAGGTGGGCGAGGCCTGCTACATCCCCTTGAGGCATGAAGGCCCGGACGCCCCCGAGCAGTTGCCCCTGGACGAGGTGCTTGCGCGCCTGAAACCCTGGTTCGAAAACGAGGGCAAGGCCAAGCTGGGCCAGCACATCAAGTACGACACCCATGTGCTGGCCAACCACGGCATCGCCATCCGAGGCTATCGCCACGACACCATGCTCGAGAGCTACGTGCTCGAAGCCCACCGCAAGCACAACCTGGGTGACCTGGCCCTGCGCCACACCGGCCGCAGCGGGCTGAGCTACGAAGACGTGGCGGGCAAGGGCGCGCAGCAGATCCCATTTGCGCAGGTGGCGCTGGATCGCGCTGCGCTGTACTCCAGCGAAGACAGCGACCTCACGCTGGCCGTGCACCAGGCGCTGTGGCCGCAGCTCGAAGCCGAGCCGGGCCTCAAAGACATCTACGAGCGCTTCGAGATGCCCACCTCGCGCGTGCTGCAGTGCATCGAGCGCAATGGCGTGCTGATCGACAAGGCCCTGCTGCAGCAGCAGAGTCACGAGCTGGCTCAGCGCATCGTGGCGCTGGAGCAAGAGGCCTATGAACTGGCTGGACAGCCTTTCAACCTGGCTTCGCCCAAACAGCTGGGTGAGATCCTGTTTGTGAAGCAAGGGCTGCCCATCGTCAAAAAGACGGCCACCGGCGCACCCTCCACCAACGAAGAGGTGCTCGAAAAGCTCGCCGAAGACCACCCGCTGCCTGCCCGCATCCTGGAGCACCGAAGCCTGGCCAAGCTCAAGTCCACCTACACGGACAAGCTGCCACTGATGATCAACGCCGAGACGGGCCGGGTGCACACCAACTACGCGCAGGCCGTGGCCGTGACGGGCCGCCTGGCCAGCAACGACCCGAACTTGCAGAACATCCCTGTGCGCACGGCCGAAGGGCGCCGCATCCGCGAGGCTTTCATCGCACCGCCGGGCCACCTCATCGTCAGCGCCGACTACTCGCAGATCGAGCTGCGCATCATGGCCCACATCTCGCAGGACGAAAACCTGCTGCGCGCCTTCGCCGAGGGCCTGGACGTGCACAAGGCCACGGCCAGCGAGGTGTTTGGTGTGCCGGTCGACGAGGTGTCGAGTGAGCAACGTCGCTACGCCAAGGTCATCAACTTCGGGTTGATCTACGGCATGAGCGGCTTTGGCCTGGCGCAGAACCTGGGCATCGAGCGCAGCGCGGCCAATGCCTACATCGAGCGCTACTTTCACCGCTTCGCGGGTGTGAAGCGCTACATGGACGACACCCGCGCTCAGGCCAAGGAAAAAGGCTATGTGGAGACCGTGTTCGGCCGCCGCTTGTGGCTGCCCGAGATCAACAGCCCCAACGGCCCCAGCCGCGCGGGGGCCGAGCGCGCCGCCATCAACGCGCCCATGCAGGGCACGGCGGCCGACCTGATCAAGCTGGCCATGGTGGCCGTGCAGGACACGCTCGACGCCGAAGGCCGTGCCTCGAAAATCATCATGCAGGTGCACGATGAACTGGTGCTGGAGGTGCCCGAGGCCGAGCTCGACTGGGCGCGTGCCGAGGTGCCGCGCCTGATGGCTTCGGTGGCCACGCTGCGCGTGCCGCTGCTGGCCGAGGTGGGGGCTGGACCGAACTGGGAGGCGGCGCATTGACGAGGCTGTCGCAAGTTCGAACATGAGCCGAACGTGTCACGCAATTGTCATCAAGATGCGGGGCGTGCTCCTCTAAACTGAAGACACCGGCGTTTGTGTGCCGGTGCATCAGTGCATGAAAAATACCGTCCTCCGTCCGGTTCCTTCCCCGTCGCGCATCAAGCTCCTGCCCCGTGAGCAGGCCATCCTGGAGTTCAACCGGCGTGTGCTGGCCCAGGCTCAGCGCGAAGACGTGCCGCTCATCGAGCGCCTGCGCTACATCTGCATCGTTTCGTCCAACCTCGACGAGTTCTTCGAGGTGCGCTACGCCGACGTGATGGAGGCCTCGCGCACGCCGGGCACCGGCATCACGCCGGCCTACATCCACGAGGTGGCGCGCGAGTGCCACCGCCTGGTCGAAGAGCAATACCAGATCTTCAACGAGGTGGTCACGCCGGCGCTTCAGCAAGCCGGCATCCACATCCTCAACCACGCCGACCGCCAGGCCGACCAGCGCGAGTGGGTGGCCGACTTCTTCCGCCGTCAGGTGCGCCCGCTGCTGGTGCCCATCGGGCTGGACCCGTCTCACCCCTTCCCGCAGGTTGCCAACAAGACGCTGAACTTCATCGTGCGCCTGGGCGGCACCGACGCCTTCGGCGGCGACAACGACATCGCCATCGTGCGCATCCCGAGGGTGCTGCCGCGCGTGATCGCCTTGCCCGCCTCGCTGATGGAGCCGGGTCACCAGGGCTTTGTGCTGCTGTCCAGCGTCATCCGCGCCCACCTCGACGAGCTGTTCCCGGGGCGCGAGATCAAGGCCTTCTCGCAGTTCCGCCTCACGCGTGACTCGGACATCGACGTCGACGAAGACGACGTGACCGACCTGCGCCAGGCGCTGCGCTCGAAGATGAGCACGCGCCAGTTCGGCCAGGCGGTGCGCCTGGAGGTGGTGCGCTCCTGCCCGCCCGACCTGTCCGACTTCCTGCTCGAGCAGTTCGGCCTGTCGCCGCAGGCGCTCTACCAGGTCAACGGCCCCGTCAACCTGGTGCGCCTGACCCAACTGATCGACCAGGCCGATGCCGACGAGTTGCGCTTTGAGCCCTACGAGCCCAGCTGGCCGGCTGACCTCCCCCGCGAAGGCCTGTTCGAGCACCTGCGCTCGCACGATTGCCTGATGCACCACCCTTTCCAGAGTTTCGACGCGGTCGTGCAGTTCCTGCGCGAGGCCGTGGAAGACCCCGACGTGCTGGCCATCAAGCAGACCATCTACCGCACTGGCAGCGAGTCGGTGCTGATGGAGTTGCTGCTCGAAGCCGTGCGCCGTGGCAAGGAAGTGCTGGCCGTGGTGGAGCTCAAGGCCCGCTTCGACGAAGAGGCCAACATCAACTGGGCCGAGCGCCTCGAAGCCCTGGGTGCCCAGGTGGTCTACGGCATCGTCGGCCTGAAAACCCACGCCAAGATGATGCTGGTCACGCGCCGCGAAGGCAACCGCCTGCGCCGCTACGCGCACATCTCCACCGGCAACTACAACCCGCGCACCTCGCGCCTGTACACCGACGTGGGCGTGCTCACCAGCCAGCCCGATCTGACGGCCGACGTCGATCGCGTGTTCCAGCAGCTCTCCAGCATGACGCAGATGAAGTCGACGCGCCTGCTGCAGCTCTCGCCCTTCAGCCTGCAGGACCACATGGTCAGGCTGATCGGCCGCTGTGCGGACGCCGCCAGGGCAGGGCAGAAGGCCCGCATCATCGTCAAGTGCAATGCGCTGACCGACGAGCCGTTGGTTCAGGCCCTGATCAGCGCGGGTGAGGCGGGGGTCGACATCGACCTGATCATCCGCGGCGCCTGCATCCTGCCGCCGGGCCTGCCTGAGCTGACCGACCGCATCCGCGTGCGCTCGGTGGTCGGGCGCATGCTCGAGCACACGCGGGTGCTGTACTTCCGCTGGGGCGAGGCCGACTACGAAGAGTCCCTCTACCTGTCCAGCGCCGACTGGATGAACCGCAACATGACGCGGCGCATCGAGGTGGCCTGGCCGGTGCGCGACCCAGCCTTGCGCCAGCGCGTGATCGACGAGTGCCTGGTGCCCTACCTGCTCGATGGCATCGATGCCTGGAAGCAGCTCTCGGACGGGCGCTACGAGCGCATCCATCGCCCGGGTGGCCACAGCGCCCAGCGGGCCCTGATGGCGCGCTACCAGGCGCAGGACTGACCCCTCAACCTCAGGCGGAGGCAGCGAGATGGACCTGATCTTGTGGCGCCACGCCCAGGCGGTGATGCTGGAAGACGAGGGCGGCACCGTCGCCTTCGACCTGGCGCGTGACCTGGCTCGCCCGCTCACGCCCAAGGGCGAACGCCAGGCCGCGCGCATGGCCGAGTGGCTGAACCAGCGACTGCCGGACACCACCCGCATCCTGGTCAGCCCTGCGCGGCGCACCCAGGAAACAGCTCAGGCCCTGGGGCGGCGCTTTCGCACGGTGGACACCCTCAACCCCTTGGCCAGCGTGGACGAGTTGCTCGTTGCCGCTCGCTGGCCCGACGCCCGCGAGCCCGTGCTGATCATCGGTCATCAGCCCACGCTGGGCCTGCTGGCCGCGCGCCTGCTCACGGGGCACGAGCAGCCTTGGTCGGTGCACAAAGGGGCGGTGTGGTGGCTGCGTTCGCGCGAACGCGATGGGCAGCAGCAGGTGGTGCTGCACGCGGTGGTGCCGCCGGACCTCGCCTGACCTCAGGGCCGTTGACGGTCCGATCTACGGGGATAATCCGGGGCATGAACGCCCCCGAGCCCACTTCGACCGCCACCGCGCTGCAAGCCCTGGCGCTGCCGCCCGGGGCCAGGTGCCATCACCGGCACCCGGTGCGCATCTACTGGGAAGACACCGACGCCGGCGGCATCGTGTTCTACGGCAACTACCTTAAGTTCATGGAGCGCGCCCGCACCGAGTGGCTGCGATCGCTGGGCTTCGACCAGGAGGGCCTTCGCGCAGACGGCGAAGGCATGTTCGTCGTGGCGGAAACCTCGCTGCGTTACCTGCAGCCCGCCCGCCTGGACGATGTGCTGACCGTCACCGTGACCCTGGTCGAGCGTGGCCGGGCCTCGGTGGCCTTCGAGCAGCAGGTCTGGCGGGGCGAGACCCTGCTCAACGAAGGCCGCATCCGCATCGGCTGGGTGCAGACCGTGCCTGCTGAAAAACCTGGCGATGAGCCGCGCCTGAAAACCGGCCGCATCCCCCAACGCATCCTGGACCGCCTGCCCGAGGCATGGCCCGCAGCGGCATTCCCGCAAGATTGAAGGAGACCCGTTCCCATGAACCAAGACCTGTCCATCCTCCACCTGGTGCTCGAAGCCAGCGTGGTCGTGCAGCTCGTGATGGCCATCTTGCTGGGCGTGTCGCTCGCCAGCTGGAGCGTGATCTTCGGCAAGGTGATCGGCCTCAAGCGCATCCGCCAGGACAACGACAACTTCGACCAGGCCTTCTGGGCCGGTCGCACCCTGCAGGAGCTCTTCCAGGACGCCAGCCGCGAAGGCGGTCCGGCCTCGCCGCAAGAGCGCATCTTTGCCGCCGGCATGCGCGAGTTCATGAAGCAGCGCGAGCGCCGCGTCACCGACGTGCCCACGCTCCTCGACGGTGCACGCCGCGCCATGCGCGCCAGCTACCAGCGCGAGATGGACGTCATCGAGTCCCGGCTCGACTTCCTGGGCTCGGTGGGCTCTGTGTCCCCGTACATCGGCTTGTTCGGCACCGTCTGGGGGATCATGCACGCCTTCACGGGCCTGTCGAACATGCAGCAGGTGACGCTGGCGACCGTGGCCCCCGGCATCGCCGAGGCGCTGGTCGCCACGGCCATCGGCCTGTTCGCCGCCATCCCGGCGGTGCTGGCCTACAACCGCTTCGCCCGCGACATCGACCGCATCGCCATCCAGATGGAGTCCTTCATGGAGGAGTTCTCCAACATCCTGGCGCGCAATGCGGCCCCGCTGGCCGCCGCGCCGGCTGGCCAGCCCACCGTGCCCGGCGCTCTGGGCGCGCAACAGATCCGCTGAGGAGGCTGACGCATGGCCGAGCTCAACGCACGCGGGGGAGGGCGCAGGCGCCGCACCCGCAACGAGATCAACATGGTGCCCTTCATCGACGTGATGCTGGTGCTGTTGATCATCTTCATGGTGAGCGCGCCGCTGCTGCCCTCCGGTGTGGTCGACCTGCCCAGCATGGGCAAGGCCAAACAGGCCCCTGAGAAAGTGGTCGAGGTCGTGCTGGACTCCGACGAGCAGGTGCGCATCCGCGTCAACCGCGGCGATTGGTCGAGCGTGTCGGTGCACGCCATGGCGGCCCAGGTCAAGGACATCCAGGATCAGGCCGATGGTGGCCCCTCGACCGCGCCCGTCATCATCAGCGCCCGCAAGGACATCCGCTACGACTCGGTCATGCAGGTGATGGACCTGCTGCAGCGCGCCGGCGTGCAGCGCGTGGGTCTGTCTGTGCGCACCAACGGAGGTTGACCGGTGGCATCTGGATTCGGTTCGCACACGGCGGCCGGCACCTTGCCCGGCGACGAGCTGGCGCCCATGTTCATCAAGGGCGGCCGGGGCTGGCGCCCGCGCGATGCCGATGGCTGGCGGCCGGGCTTGGGCCTGGCCGTGGCTGCCCACGCGCTGCTGGCGCTGGGCCTGGCCTTTTCCGTGAGCTGGAAGTTGACCCAGGACGAGCCTGCGGTCGAGGCCGAGTTGTGGTCCGAGATCCCCCGTGGCGCGCCGCCGAGCGTGGCTCCGCC
>NZ_DCXA01000197.1:20818-21037 GCF_002328915.1 Aquabacterium sp. UBA2148 | reverse complement strand
ATCGGTGGCTGGCGGTGGACGCGGCCTATCAGCGCTGGTCGCCCCCTGCTGACCTGGCTCCCCTGGTGCACGAGCCGGTGCAGGCCGAGACGGGTTTGCTCACCGGCGCCCCGCTGAGCCTGCGGTGCGATTTCGAGGCTTTGCCTTTTCCTTCGTCGAGCCTGGACCTGGTGGTGCTGCCGCACGCACTCGAGTTGGCTCGCGACCCGCACCACCAAT
>NZ_DCXA01000197.1:18643-20773 GCF_002328915.1 Aquabacterium sp. UBA2148 | reverse complement strand
GACCCGCACCACACGCTGCGAGAAGTCGAGCGGGTGCTGGTGCCCGAGGGCAGGGTGGTGATTGCCGGCTTCAACCCGGCCAGCCTTTGGGGCCTCTGGCAGCGCATGGGGCGTTGGGGTGCGGCATCCGCGCCCGTGTTGCCCCAAGGTGAGTTCATTGCTTACTGGCGCTTGCGCGACTGGCTGCGTCTGTTGGACCTGGAAGTCGAGGCGGGTTGCTTTGGGTGTTACCGGCCCATGTTGCGTCAGCAACGCAGCTGGGATCGCCTGGCCTGGATGGAGAATGCCGGTGACCGCTGGTGGCCGGTGCTGGGGGCCGTCTACTTCGTGGTGGCCGTCAAGCGAGCGCGTGGCATGCACCTGGTGGGCAAGGTGCGTCGCACCCGCATGAGCCCAGCTGCCGCGCCTGCCGTCGTGGCCCAGCGCAACCAGCGCAACGAAACCTGATCAACAAACCGTGTGACTGCAAACAAGCGAGATTCGATGAGCGAGAACAACAACCCTGCGGTGGTCGTCTACACCGACGGGGCTTGCAAAGGCAACCCTGGCCGAGGTGGCTGGGGCGTCTGGATGGTCAGTGGTCAGCATCAGAAAGAGATGTGGGGCGGCGAGCGCCTGACCACCAACAACCGCATGGAACTGACCGCCGTCATCCAGGCCCTGACCGCGCTCAAAAAGCGCTGCAAGGTCGATGTCTACACAGACAGCGAATACGTCCGCAAGGGGATCACGGAGTGGATCACCGGCTGGAAGCGCCGTGGATGGAAGACCGCAGACAACAAGCCCGTCAAGAACGCCGAGTTGTGGGTGGAGCTTGAAACCCAGACCCACCGGCACGACGTGGCCTGGCATTGGGTCAAGGGCCACGCGGGTGACCCGGGCAACGAAAAGGCCGATGCGCTGGCCAACCGGGGTGCAGCCGAAGCCTGAGGCCAGGGCCTGGTTTCGGGCCTCAGAGGATGAGGACCATGGTCAGCTTGTCGTGGTAGCGGACCTGGCCAGGCCCCTCGACCAGCTTGATGGCATGCGGCAACACACCGCAGCCTTGAAAGCCCACCCTCTCGTAGAGCCGGATGGCTGAATTGCTGGACGTGCTCACGCGCAAGGTGATCTGCTCCAGTCCGATGGCTTGCCTGGCTTCGGCGATGGCCGCCTGCACAAGCCGGATGCCGATGCCGCGCCCGGTGTGGCTCGGGTGCACCATCATGCTGTTGAACTCGGCGCTGTGGCGCAGCTTGGCCTGGGTTTGCCGCTCCAGGCCGATCATGCCGATCAGCTCCCTGCCGTCCCAGGCGCCCAGCAAGAAGGTGCCGCCCAGCGTTTCACCCATGCCGAGCCGCCACAGGTAGCTCTCCGGTGGGCGAGACTGTTCGCTGTCGATGTCGGCGTCGAAAGCATCTGGGTGCAGGCGCAAGGCTTCGTCCCTCAAACGCTTGTAGGCGCCGAGGTCCGCCGCGGTGATGCGGCCAACGCGCACCTGGGCGTCAGCGTCGCTCATCTGCAGCCTCCAGTGTCTCCAGGGTGTTCATGTTCTCGAAGTCGCATGCTGGCGCAAAGGATACCGCCACCCAGCTCTGAGAGCGGATCCATTGACCGACTTTGCGTTCACCCTTCACGAAGGCCGCCGCCAGATCAGGGGTCACCCTCTTGTGGATGAGGGCGCAGGTCCAGTGGAGTCTTTCTTCCAGCGCGTCCGCTCCGAGCTCCTCCGTGAGTGGGACCGCGATGTCGGCCCCTGCATGGCGGGCGGCCGCCAGCAAGCGTTCAACCAGGTGACCGGGCAGGTTCGGGGTGTCGCAGGCGGCCAGTTGCAGCCAATCGCTTGGGCAGTGTTGCAGGGCGGTCAAGATGCCAGCCAGGGGGCCGCTGCGGGGGGGCAGCTCGGGTGAGTCAGGATGGACGCCTGCGTTGCCCGGGCCGCTTGCACTCGGCTCGAGAGATTCGACGCTGGCTTGGCAGGCGCGCTGAAGCAGCTGCGCGTAGCTGGCTTGGTTGCGGTTGGCGCCCACCCCCAGCTTGTCTGCCTGTGTCCGCAAGGCCTCCAGCACCCACTGAGCCAACGGTTGCCCTCGCCAGGGCTGCAGTCCTTTGTCGACGCCGCCCATGCGCAGGCCTTCCCCGCCCGCCAAC
>NZ_DCXA01000197.1:17675-18571 GCF_002328915.1 Aquabacterium sp. UBA2148 | reverse complement strand
CGCCTTCCCCGCCCGCCAACACCCATGCGGTCACCTGGATCTTGGGTTCTGGCGCGGCTGCATCCGCGCCGGGAGAGGGCAATGGCTCAGCCACCGATGTAGCTCATTTCCACCCGGTCCCCAAGCCCTGTGGGTGAGCTGGACTGGCGCAGTTCGGAGTAGCGGTCATCGCGGGACTGCCACAGGGCGGCGATGCGGCGCCTGAGCTCGTCGTCGCCGATGTGGGGGTTGCGCAGCAGGGCGCGCAAGTCATGGCCACGTGTACCGAACAGGCAGGTGTAGAGGCGACCATCGGTGGACAAACGCAGTCGGGTGCAGTCGCCGCAGAAGGCCTGGGTGACGCTGGAGATGAAGCCGACGCCTCCAGCGCCGTCGGCATACAGCCATCGCTCGGCGGTGTCGGCGGCATGGACCGAGCTGGCGGGCAAGAGTGGCCACTGAGCTGCGATGCGTTGACGCACCTCGCTGGAGGGCACCACCTGGTCAAGTTGCCATCGGTTGGTCTTGCCCACGTCCATGTATTCGATGAAGCGCAGTTCGACCCCAGTGCCTCGGAAGTGGCGAGCCAGCGGCAGGATCTGGTCGTCGTTGGCGCCCCTTTGCACCACCATGTTGACCTTGATGGGGCCCAGTCCCGTATGCTGGGCTGCCTCGATGCCGGCCAGCACGTCGTCCACGTGCAGGCCGCTGTCGCTCATGCGAGCGAAAACGGCCTGGTCCAGGCCGTCGAGGCTGATGGTCACTCGCTGCAGGCCGGCCTCTTTCAAGTTACGTGCTTGCCGGGTGAGCAGAACGCCATTGGTGGTCAGCGCGATTTCGGGCGCGACCCCTTGGGGCGTTTTCAGGGCGGCGAGTTGGCGCACGAGCGCCGGCAGGTCTTTGCGCAGCAGGGGCTC
>NZ_DCXA01000197.1:11244-17594 GCF_002328915.1 Aquabacterium sp. UBA2148 | reverse complement strand
CGCCCCCCGTCAGTCGCAGTTTGCGAACCCCCAGTGCCAGGGCGGCGCTGGCCGTGCGAGTGATCTCTTCGAAGCCCAGCAGGTCTTCGTGGGGCAGGAAGCGGTGCTGCGTGCCGAAGGTGGCGCGCGGCATGCAATACGGGCAGCGGAAGTTGCACCGGTCGGTGACCGAGATGCGCAGGTCCTGCAATGCGCGCTGCCGCTGGTCTAGAAGGGCGGCGGGCAGTTCATCCAGCGCAGGCGGCATGGCGCGAAGCTGGCTGAGCTGTTCTGCTGCGATGGGGATGATGGCTGCCCGAGGGGCGGCATCTGGCGTCATGGCGTCATTGTGCCGCCAATGTTGGCACCACGTCGCGCCTGGGGGCTCCGGTGGGATCAGTTGTTGGTGCCCGCCGCAGGGGTTGCCTGGGCCGAAACCGATGGGGCTCGGCGGGCGCCGTTGTAGCGTTGCTGCCAGTAGGCCTGGCGCATGTCTTCGACGCGAACGTGACCACCGGCGCGGGGCGAGTGGATGAACTTGTTGTCGCCGATGTAGATGCCGACGTGGGAGAAGGTTTGGCGCAAGGTGTTGAAGAACACCAGGTCACCGGGCTTGAGTTCGGCCTGTTGCTGGACCGGGATCAGCTGGGGCGAACGGGCTTGTTCCGAAGCGCGACGCGGCAGGATGAGGCCGACGCTGTTCTCGAACACATGGCGGGTGAAACCGCTGCAGTCGAAACCTGTTTCTTCGGAGCTGCCACCTCGGCGGTAGGGCACGCCCAGGAAATTCATCGCCGACAGCACCAGTTCGGAGGCGAGGTCGGTCGCGGTGTCGCGAACCTGCTGTGCCAGTTCGGCAACCGGACGTGTGGAGGGGATCAGGCCTTTGTCGGAGAGGAACCTTGCCACCGGGTCTTCGCTGGACGTGGCGGCGGAAGCGCTCACGGCAGGCGGCACGCTGGCTTGCTGCGCCAGCGCGGTGTGTGGCAGGAGATGGCAACTCAGCAGCAAGGCGCCGGCGAGAACAGCCCGGGGGGCTTTCAGCCGGCGGCTGGGTTGCGATCCTTGCCCGGCAGGGAAGTCGGTGGCTTGGGGCCGCCGGCTGGCGTGTCGGGTCGTCAAACGCATGGGTCGCAAGGGTAGGCGGCACAGACCGCCCCGTCAACCTCGGTATCTAATGGATAACGTGAGGTTAACACCCTTTCTTCGGGCTATTGCGGAGGCCGTCGGTTGCGGCCCCGCGCCCTTGGAAGCTCCGTCAGACCAATTCGAGGTTGACGGTGATGTTGCCCCGCGTGGCGTTGGAGTAGGGGCAGACCTGGTGGGCGGCATCGACAAGTGCCTGGGCTGCCTCGCGTTGCATGCCGGGCAGCGTGATGCGAAGTGTCACGGTGATGCCGAACCCCTGCGGGATGGGGCCGATGCCGACGTCTGAGGAAATCTGGGTGCCGGCTGGCAGGAATTGCTTGTTCTGGGCTGCAACAAAACCCATGGCGCCCAGGAAACAGGCGCTGTAGCCCGCGGCGAAAAGTTGTTCCGGATTGGTGCCGGCGCCGTTGCCGCCCATCTCTTTGGGGCGGGCCAGGGCCACGTCCAGCTTGCCGTCGTCGCTGGTTGCGCGACCGTCGCGGCCACCGGTGGCGGTGGCATGGGCGGTGTAGACGATTTGGGTGGGAGATGCCATGTCGGGGTCCTCTTGAGAAAGATTGCGTGCAATCGATTTGCTGATTTTGCGCCTGGGCAGATGAAAAGGCGGAGTCGACCGCCAAAGACCTCAGTTGGATCGAGGTTGTCCTTGCAGGCGCTGACGCAGGTCGTGCAGGCGCTGGCGAAGCTCGACCACGGCATCCAGCTCGCCCCCAACCTGGCACATCACCGAGGCAGGGATGCTGCTGGCCACGAGTTTGAGCTGGCTGCCAGCGTCGGTCAGGCGGATGCGCACGCGTCGCTCATCCGTGTGGTCGCGCTGACGGGAGACCAAGCCTGAGCCCTCGAGGCGCTTGAGCAGCGGGGTCAGGGTGCCGGAGTCCAGTTGCAACAGCTCCCCGAGTTCATGCACGGCGCGGTCGTCGCGCTCCCAGAGCACGAGCATCACCAGGTACTGGGGATAGGTCAGCCCCAATGGCGCCAGCAGCGGCTTGTACAGCTTGGTCATGGCCAGCGAACTGGCGTACAGGGCGAAGCACAGTTGCTGGTCGAGCCTGAGCAACTGGTCCGGGCCTGGTGGCGAGGGCGCGTGGTTGGGTTCGGACATGACGTGATGTTAGGCCCATGGCGCCGCAGCGGGTGCTTGATGCGGAGCAAGGCCCTGATTCTGGCTGGCTCCTAAGCTTGACCCGTGAACAAATGCGCATTGAGCGCGAGCAGGAGCATCGATGTCGGCCATCCTCCGTCCCGGGTCAGTCCCGGTTGATCCGGGAGTCATCCAACTTGATGGCCTCAAAGCCAGGCTGGAAGAACGAGCCCTTGAGTTGTCTGCCCAGGACGTGGCCCTGCGCGAGCGCCTGGCCAGCGAGCAGGCTGTGACGGCCAACACGTTCGTTGCTGGCACCGAAGCCGCTTGCGCGGCGGAGGCCGACGACGAGGTGATCGCGATGCTGCACCATGAGCAGGAAGAGCTGAGGGCCATCCAGGGGGCGTTGGCGCGGAGGGCCGAGGGCAGCTACGGCTTGTGCCTTGAATGCGGCGAGCCCATCGGGGCTTTGCGCTTGAGCGTGTTGCCCGAAGCAGCCCTGTGCGTGGGCTGTCAGGCCATGGCTGAGCACCGAGCGGCGCACCAGGCGGTGCGTTGAGCCAGGTCGGTGTTCAGCTCCCGAGTTGCTCGATCTCTTCGGTGAGTTCCAGCCACCGGGACTCGAGCGCCTCGATTTCGTCGCCCAGGGCCTTGAGGCGTTTGCCCAATTCGGCTCGCTCGGTTCCGTTCAGGGCGCCTTGACCCAGTTGGGACGTGATCAGCTCCGACTCGGCCTGTGCGGCCGCCAGCCGGGTGTCGATGCGCTTGAGTTCTGCCTTGAGGGGCTTGGCTTGCTCGGTGGCGCGTTGGCGGGCTTGGGCGTTCGCCTTGCGGTCTTCCTTGCGGTTGCCGGCCGATGCATCTGTTGCAGTCGCTTGGGTGGGCGATGGCGCGGGTGAGGGGACGGGGGCTTCGTTCGTCCCCCGCTGATCTCGTGCGGCGCGGGCCGCAGCCGCCACCGCGCGGGACTGATCCTGCAACCATTTCTGGTAATCGTCGAGGTCGCCGTCAAAGGTGCTGACGCCGCCTCGCGTGACCAGCCAGAATTCGTCGCAGACCTCGCGCAGCAAGGCTCGGTCGTGGCTGACCAGCATGACGGTGCCTTCGAACTCGTTGAGCGCGATGCTCAGCGCCTCGCGGGTGGTGAGGTCGAGGTGGTTGGTGGGCTCGTCGAGCAGCAGCAGGTTGGGGCGTTGCCACACTACCAGCGCCAGCACCAGGCGGGCCTTTTCGCCGCCGCTGAACTGGCCGACGGGTTGCGAGACCATGTCGCCAGTGAAGCGAAAGCGCCCCAGGAAATCGCGCAGTTCCTGCTCGCGTGCCTGCGGGCCCACTTCCCTGGCCAGGCGGATCATGTGCGCCAGCGGGCCTTCGTCGGTGCGCAGCACGTCGAGCTCTTGCTGAGCGAAGTAGCCGATGCTCAGGCCCTTGCCTTCGGTGACGTCGCCAGCGATGGCGGGCAGCATGTGGGCCAGGGTCTTGACCAGGGTGGATTTGCCCTGGCCGTTGGCGCCCAGGATGCCGATGCGCTGGCCCGGCAGCACCGAGCGGTTGACGCCGCGCACGATGGTGATCGGCTCGGCATCTTCGCTGGCGGGCAGGTAGCCGCATTGCAGGTCTTGCATGACCAGCATGGGGTTGGGCAGGCTGGCGGGCTCGGGGAAGCTGAATTCGAAGTCGCTGGCCGTGAGCACGGGTGCGAGCTTTTCCATGCGCTCCAGGGCCTTGACGCGGCTTTGGGCCTGGCGGGCCTTGCTGGCCTTGGCCTTGAAGCGGTCGATGAATTTTTGCAGGTGGGCGATGCGCTCTTGCTGCTTGCCGTAAGCGGCCTGGTGCTGGCTCAGGCGTTCGGCGCGCATGGCCTCAAAAGCCGTGTAGCCACCGGTGTAACGCGTCAGCTTGCCTTCGTCGAGGTGCAGGGTGACACGGGTGATGGCGTCGAGGAACTCGCGGTCGTGGCTGATGATGATCAGCGTGCCCTCGTAGCGTTGCAGCCAGCTTTCCAGCCAGACCAGGGCATCGAGGTCCAGGTGGTTGGTGGGCTCGTCGAGCAGGAGCAGTTGAGCCGGGCACATCAGGGCGCGGGCGAGCTGCAGGCGCATGCGCCAGCCACCCGAGAAGCTGTTGACGGGCGCCGTGGTTTGCTCAAGCTGAAAGCCCAGGCCGAGCAGCAAAGCCTGAGCGCGGGCGTGGGCGTCGAAGTCGCCGGCATCGGCCAGGGACATGTAGGCCTCTGCGATGGCGTTGCCGTCGTCTGCGGCCTCGGCGTTGGCGAGCGCCTGGCGGGCTGCCATCAGGCGCGTGTCACCTTGCAGCACGAACTCGGTGGCGGGCTCGTCGGTTTCAGGCATGTTCTGCGCGACCTCGGCCATGCCGCCGGGTTGCAGCCAGCTGGGCGGGATCTCGACGTCGCCTGCGTCGGCTTGCAGGCGGCCGGCCAAAAGCGAAAACAGCGAAGACTTGCCGGCGCCGTTGCGGCCGATCAGGCCGACCTTCTCACCGGGGTGCAGGGTGGCGCTGGCGCCGGCGAGCACGGGCTTCGTGCCCCGCAACAGGGAAACGTTCTTGAGGTTGATCATGGGAGGCTCAGGCCAGGTGCGTGCCGGGGGTGTCGCCCAGCAGCAGCGCGTCGCGCGTGACGAGCAGCAGTTGGTCGTCGCCCGCAGAAGTGGGCAGCCAGGTCACTGCAAGGTCGGGAAAGGCGCGCTCGAAGTTCGCCCGCTCGTTGCCGATTTCCAGCACCAGCACGGCGTCTTCGCTCATGAATTGGTCGGGCTCGGCGCGCAGGGCAGCGAACAGGGCGCGAGTGAAGTCCATGCCGTCGGTGCCGGAGGCCAGGGCCAGCTCGGGTTCGGCGCGGTACTCGGCAGGCAGTTTGGCCATCGAGTCGGCGTTGACGTAGGGCGGGTTGCAGAGGATCAGGTCGTAGGGGCCGTTGACCTGACTCAGGGCATCGCTTTGCAGCAGGGTGACGCGGTCTTGCAAGCCGTGCTGATCGACGTTGATGCGGGCCACGGCCAATGCGTCGGGGCTGATGTCTGCGCCATCGACGCTGACGTCGGGGTAGGCCATGGCGGCGAGCACGGCCAGGCTGCCGTTGCCGGTGCACAAATCGAGCACGCGCTGGGTGTGGTCGCTCAGCCAGGCGTCGATGATGCCGTCGGCGAGCACCTCGGCGATGAAGGAGCGCGGCACGATGGCGCGTTCATCGACGTAGAAGGGCACGCCTTGCAGCCAGGCCTGCTTGGTGAGGTAAGCGGCGGGCTTGCGGGTGGCGATGCGCTTTTCGATCAGGGCGTCGGCCTGCTGGCGTTCTTCGTTGCTCACGGCGCGCTGCTCGTTCTCATCGAGCGCGTCGAAGGGCAGCCCCAGGCGCCACATCACCAGCCAGGCGGCCTCGTCGAAGGCATTGGTGGTGCCGTGGCCGTAGCCGACTTGCGCGGCGTCCAGGCGAGCGGCGGCTTGTTCGATCAATTCGACGAGGGTCACGCCAGCAGCCTTTCCAGGGTGCCGAGGTAGATGTCCTTCAAAGGCTCGATGTCGGCGACGCGCACGTGTTCGTCGATTTTGTGGATGCTGGCGTTGACAGGCCCGAACTCGACGACTTGCGGGCAGATCTGGGCGATGAAACGACCATCGGACGTGCCGCCGGTGGTGGACAGCTCGGTGGTGACGCCTGTGACCTGCTTGATGGCGGCCGAAATGGCGTCAACGAGTGGTCCTTTGCGGGTCAGGAAGGGGCGCCCGCCCAGCGTCCAGTCGATGTGGAAGTCCAGGCCATGCTGGCGCAGCACGTCTTCAAGGCGCTGCTGCAGCGATTCGGGCGTGGACTCGGTCGAGAAGCGGAAGTTGAAATCAACGACCACCTCGCCGGGGATGACGTTGTTGGCGCCCGTGCCTGCATGGACGTTGGAGCACTGCCAGGTCGTGGGCGGAAAGTGGTCGTTGCCCTGGTCCCAGGCGATGGTGACCAGCTCGGCCAGGGCGGGGGCGAGCTGGTGGATCGGGTTTTTGGCCAGGTGCGGGTAGGCGATGTGGCCCTGCACGCCCTTGACGCGCAGCTTGCCAGAGAGCGAGCCGCGGCGGCCGTTCTTGATCATGTCGCCCACCTGCTTGACCGAGGTGGGCTCGCCGACCG